>DASZJS010000784.1:0-7125 GCA_035947935.1 Gemmata sp.
AGTATCGATTACTACGATTGGGAAGGCAACGAACGTCGCCGGCAACAACATCCCAATGCCGTTTGGCAGTGGCGATCTCTTGAAGTATCGTTCACTTACCTGGCACATTTCGAGTATTCCGCACCCGACCTGCTCAATCGACCACAAGACATCGACCGGATTGAGTTCGATCACTTGCTAGAGGTGTTGCGAGTGAACGAGGACAAACTACGAGGGCAGTTCAGCGGATATCGATCGCCTTTGTTCGATGGGGAGAGCGAACCGCTCTCCCTCAAGTTCATGACCCAGAACAGCAGTGCGGATCGGGAAGGTTTCGTTTTGGTTGTTGGCAGCGGTTGCCAGTTACACTGGGACACTTACCTGCCGTTGGTCGGACAGATTCACATACCGATCGAAGATGGCTAACCGCTGGGAGGGAGCTGAACCAAACTTGGCCCCACTATCCATTATCCAAGTTCCGCGAGTTACACCTATGCCGATTGCCGTCACCGTCCCTCGACTGGGCTGGAACATGGAGGAGGGGACTTTCATTGAGTGGCTGAAGGCCGATGGCGATACCGTTCGGTCAGGCGACACAGTGTTTCGTCTGGAAGGCGAGAAATCGGTCGAGGAAATCGAGAGTCTGGATGCAGGCGTGTTACACATACCGGCAGATGGACCCAAGCCAGGGGACCGCGTCCTAGTTGGTGTCACAATCGGTTATTTGCTGCAAGCCGGGGAATCTGTGCCTGGGCAGCAACCTACTCCGCCGGAACCCGTAACAGTCCGCAACGAGCCGGCCGCCAGTCCGGCAATGCGGCGAATGGCACGCGAGCGCGGCATCGATCTCGAACAGCTTCGCGGGTCCGGCCCTGGCGGCAGAATCACCGCAGAGGACTTTCCCCAACCGCAAGATTCCGCACGCAACTCGTCTACAATCTCGCCTCGCGCCCGGCGTCTGGCAACTCGGCTGGGGATTGATTGGTCCAAACTTCAAGGGAGCGGACGAACCGGCCGCATCCGCGAGCGTGATATTGCGGCTATCTCGCAGCCTCTCCCAGTTCAAACCGCCGGGGTAGTTCCCCTCACACCGATCCGGAAGACAATCGCATCGCGAATGCAGGAAAGTCACCAGACGACCGCTCCGGTCACGCTGACATCCGCCGTGGATGCAACCAACCTCGCAAACCTCCACAGACAGTTCAAGGCAGTAACCGAGGGGGCGCCAATACCTTCCTATACCGACTTCCTCGTGAAACTTGTTGGGTTCACGCTCCAGAAACATCCACTTCTTGCCTCACGCTGGACAGATGCCGGAATCATCCTTACTGAACAGATTGACATCGGGGTTGCCGTCGATACTGAAGCCGGTTTGCTCGTTCCGGTGATCCGCGATGTACCTCTTCTGGGGTTACGGCAAGTGGCCGTGCGATCGCGTGAATTGATCGAGCTTGCTCGGCGTGGAGAATTGCCAATGCGCGATATGCAAGGGGGCTGTTTCACGATCACAAACCTGGGAGCCTATGGCGTGGATGCGTTCACTCCGATCATCAATCCGCCGGAATGTGCGATCCTTGGAGTGGGGCGGATTGAACGCCGCGCGGTGATGGATGGGGAACGGGTTGTTGGTCGGGAAGTAGTCACCCTGAGCCTCACGTTCGATCACCGAATCGTCGATGGTGCCCCAGCTGCTCGTTTCCTTCAGACCTTAGCTCAACTCATCGAGAACCCTGGACCGTGGCTCTCGACGTAACGCCCCTACCTCCAAAGAAAGATCAACACTCCCCCAACTCCAATTCGGACAATTGCCGCATCAATCGAAAATCACCCCAAAATCCCTTCCATTTCTCCCAAAACCCCGGTATGTCCAGCCGGTATGAGGCATATTCCACGCTACCACCGCGACGGATTTCGACGAGCCATGATCGCCTCGGTGGCAATCCATCTTGCCCTGGTTGCTATCGTGGTTGTATCGGTGTCACTGCCTTCCTCTCCCGCACAACCTATACAACCGGAAATCGACACTCACATCAGCGAAGTATCGTTCAGGTTCGATCCGGAGGAATCGGTTCCCATCGCCCAGCCTGAACCAAGACGAATCGAACCGCTTGCTTCTCTCCCGCAGCACGCATCAACCGAAGTCGCGCGCCCCCCAACCATCAGCAGCGTTCCAAACACGCTTCCATCCGAGTTCCTTGCTATCATCCATCGATCGCAAACCGCCACTGTTCCGACGGGGCCTGCCGGTCCCGAAATGGACCCCAATGTAAAGCCCACAGGCGCGATATCCACGCCAGGCGGATCACCGCTGCATGGTGCAATGAAGCCTGGGCAATCGGTTGTGTATGTGCTGGATTGTTCGGGAAGCATGGGCGAATTTGGGAAACTCGCACTGGCCCGTGCTGCTCTCATCGCCACCCTGTATCGGCAACCGGAGGAAGTCCGGTTCCAGGTGATCCTGTACAGCAGCACCGTCCGGCAGTTACTCCCCGGTGGACTCCTGGCGATTGCGGCAAACGTCCGCTCTGCGGAAACCAAGCTCGCAACGCTGGAACCCGCGGGACGGAGCAATCATACCGAGGCTCTTCGTATGGCGGTGGGTCTGCGGTCGGATGCGATTGTATGGCTTACCGATGCCAACGATCTCTCTGCTGCGAAGCTGAAGCCCATACTCAACGAGGCAGGGAAACCGATATCCGTGTATGTGGCTGAAGTCACCGTCCATGGTGTTGGTGACCCGCAGGCACTCCGCTAACCGGAGGTGAACCATGGCCCAAGAACTCAAATCGTGGCCGCGACCGCATTTCGTGCCCAACGGCGGCACTCCGTTGCTCTTCTATACGGTCTTCGGAGTCTTTGACTTGACGCGTCCACTCAGCCGGTCGAAGTATCGAACTTCGGGTATGCCCGAGTGGCTCGATCTGGTGAGTTACGACCGGGCAACACATCCAGAAGTCTTTGACGGTTATCAGTCCGGGACCATCTGGGAGATGTTGAGCCGGGATTCGCCCCTGACGGCAAACGAGGCCGAGCGAGCCCCTCAGTGCATTGGTCTCCGTGGCGAACCAACCGACCCACCAACGCTCGACTACTTCCGGGACACAATCGGCATCGTGATGTGGCTTCTGGATGTGGGTGGGGCTGTTGTGTACGATCCGCAAATGTTGTGGCTCTGGTCGGCAGAGGAATGGCGGGAAGAAGTATTTGAGGCGGGCGAGGTGAACGCGGATCGACACACAGCGATTCTGGTGTCCGAAGACGTTGATAGCCTATCGTGGTATCACACGCGCGGAATGCGAAAGTTCGGCCGGCCGGACCTGAGCATTCACGGGGTCGGAACAAAGCACGCCGAGGGCGTCACGCTTCTGATTGAGCGATTTGTGGAGTACCAGGCGATTGGCGGCGTGATTCCCGAAGGCGAAGAAGTGCGAATGAAGGCACTCCCACCCGGTGGCGTTTGTCACCATCGCGGCAATTTGGACGATCCCGATTTCAACAATGTCCACGTTGAAATCCGCTGGCCCAGCGGAGAGTTGAAGTGAGTTGGAACCCAAGCCAGTGGTCCCATCACTTCATGGATTGTCCCGAAGTGGCAATAGAACTACACCCGAGTCTTGTATTCCGCACAATTCCGAATGCGGATCAAATGCTTTTTCAGACGCCTGCTCGCCTGAAATAATCGACCACACTGGAAATGGGGAATCGGCGCGGGTCGGTGTGGACAAGTTGCCCGGTTGCGAGGTCGAACAATCCGATAGTTTGCGGCCACGCCCCGAGTTGAACTGACACTGCCCACGCCTGAAGAACAAGCCCCGGTCGTCGGCCCCTCCACGGATCATCTTCCAGAACGGTTCCCCGGTCGATGCCGAGAATGTGCCATCCCGCGGCATTGCAATAGAGCAAATCGATCACACCGCGGATCTTGAATGGCACCGGATTGTCACTACCCGTCGCGAAGTCCGCAAGGAATTCAACACTGCGGTTCACATCGTCTGATGATGCGAGAATCGCTCGTATCGGCGACTCGGCAAATCTCCGGAGTTGAGGTTGAAGTTCCTCACCGATCTTGCGATCCGGAGTATCTTCGAGTGCATCCGCGAGTAAATGAACCCAGCCATCCACATCGGCAAAATTCCATCCCTCCAGAACCGCCCACAGGACAGCCTCTGGGAGTGGAACCGGACAAACCCTTTCCCGCGGCGTTCGCCAGTGTGAGCGGTCGGTATCGTTTTCCGTGTCGAAATGTTCGCCAGTATGAACTACAGTCTCGCCGCGAGCCTGTGCTTCCAACCCAGGCAGGGAGAAGATCGTTGGCTGTGCGTGCGGTGGCGGAGTTAGATTCCACTTTTGGATCGGTTTCGTTGAGCCACTGGCATCAGCCATCGGTGAAGTCACGTTCTCATCAGGTTCTGCGATCATCACGCGCACCAACGGCACTTCCTCGTGCTTGATCCCTTCCATGAGGCACTGCCCGGTTCGGATATCAAACCGTTCCTCCAAGGTAAGCGTCCAGTGGTTCGCGGGAAGGCGATCATTTGTCTGACTTAGGCGGGGCAAGCCTGCCGACAGGATGAGCAGATCGCGTGCGCGAGTGCAGGCAACGTATAGCACGCGCAAGTCTTCTTGCCAGTCCGCGAGTTGGTCACTGGTTCGGCCAAGGTCATCGGCAAACCCCGAGAATGGTGGGACCTCACCATTGACTGCCCGTTCTCCGCCCTCACCCGAATGCGAGGTCGAAAGTTCTTCAAACTCTGCGGGTAACTTCACAAGACATCCGAGACCGCGATGCCAGCGAGCAACTGTGTGTCGATCTCCGCGGTCCTGAGCCGCGATATCGGGGATGAATACCACGGGGAACTCAAGCCCCTTCGCCTGGTGAATGCTCATCAGTCTCACCACATCGGCGTTTTCGGGGAGTGTCGCAGCCTGCTCTTCACGCGGCTGCCGCACGACCAGATCGCCAAGACGAGCGGTGAATTCGTGCAGTCCGAATAACCCTGTCCGGTCAAAAGAACGGGCCAATTCGATGAGCTTCCACAGATTCGCGAGCTTGCGGTCACCCAGAAACTCGAACTGCAAAGCGGCATCGTAACCGCTATCTGCCAGTATGCTGTTCAGCAAGGGCGCGATGGAAAGCCTGTCCTTGATGGCTCGCCAGGAGGCGAGCCATTTTGCAGATCGTTTGGCGGGCGGCTGCTGGTCGGCTGGGAGAACTCCGATCCGTTCCGGATCATGAAGTCCTGCCCACGGCCCATCGGGATGAGCCGCGAGCAAAAAGACGCTCTCATCGGACAGATTGAAGAACGGCGATCGTAACGCACCGACAAGGCTTGTGGAATCCTGCGGATTCTCAACTGCCCGCAGCAGGTTCAGAATGTCGTACACTTCCTGCTGAGCAAAGAACGCCCGCCCACCCACTAGGTAATAGTCGAGCCCAAAGCGACGCAGGGCGGATTCGTAGATCGCCGCGTGGGTCATGGAGCGGAAAAGCAGAACGATGTCCTGCCGTTCGACTCGACGGGGTGTGCCATCCTTCCCAAACACCCGCGGCGTTGAGTCCGCGAGCAATTCGGTGATCCTTCGAGCAAGAGCGACCGCTTCCGAAGCGCGGAGGTCCGAAGCGAAACCGGAATCAGCACGGTTCTCCGAACTATTAACGGTCCACAGCAATTCCACGTTCGCGGCAGCAGATGCAGAGGGTTTGTGTGGCGTGAGTGGGTCGTAATCGGGAATGCGTTTCGAGAACAGTGCATTGACAAAGTGAAGAATCCCAGGTTGGGAGCGAAAGTTCTGCGTGAGTCCCAGTCGGCCCGCTGGCGAAACCGCCGCACGAAGACTGCGAAACAACCCCACATCCGCCCCCCGAAACCGATAGATCGATTGTTTGTGGTCGCCGACTGCGAAGAGCTTGTTGTTTTCCAACCCTGAGCCAGCGAGAAGTTCCACCAGTTCCATTTGCACTGGGTCTGTGTCCTGAAGTTCATCCAGAAGCAGGAACCGGAACCGATGACGGAGCGATTCCCGAACCTCAACCCGCTCGCGAAGCAGATCGCGAGTGAGTGTGAGCAAGTCCTGGAAATCGAGGACGCCCGCTCGCCGCTTCCGCCGACGGTATTCATCGTCCGCAGTCAGGGCAATGCGAAGGAAGAGTTGCCCGATTCGGGCGGAATCGACTGTGCCGGTTGTGTCCGCTGTGAACAGATCGAATCGCTTCGGTAGATCAGCCCGGAAATCCTCGAACGCCTTCTTCACCGATTCGTAAACCGCCTCATCGGGCCAGTCTTTTTTGCCACTCCGACCGACCTTGGCGAGTTCAGTCAGTTCTCCGATCTTCGCGACGATGTTATCTGCCTCATGCAGCCGGGGCACTTCGGTGAGCAAACGACCGACCTTCTTCATCACCTCGGGGTTTGGAGATACGACACGCTGCAGAAGTGAGAGGCAACGAGCGACTTTGGGCGATGCCGCACAGAGATAGGCAACCCATTCCGGGAGCAACGCGGCACGCATCCCGTTCGTCCAGTCCGCGGCGATCTCATGGGGCGACCGTTCAAGCCATGCTTGCCACGCCGGGCGATCGACTTCGAGAAGCAAAGAATCGACCGCTTCCACGACTATCGGATAACCGAAGAGAACGATCAGCTCTCGCAGTGCGGTTGTGATGGGGGAGTATGGTTCTTCGGTAGAGAGGAGAGCGCGAAGACAAGTAGTGATGGCTTCGGTGCGGAGGTTTGTGGACAGGACATCATCGAGTACCTCGAAGGCCGGGTCGAGCCCTGCTGGAATGGCAAACTGTCTGAGGAGATTGCCGCAGAAGGCGTGGAACGTGGCGATGGGTGCGGTTTCAAGGTCGCGGAGATGCTGGACTGAGTGGGGCAGTTTCTCGATTGCGGTCCGAATGCGTTCGCGCATCTCCCGGGCGGCCCGATCGGTAAATGTGATCGCAACCACCTGGCCGACGGCAGCATTATCGTTCGTGAGATGAGAGAGGTAGCGAGCAGTGAGAACGTGAGTCTTCCCGCAGCCGGCACCGGAAGCCAGAACAATAGATGTTCCGCGGGTCTCAACCGCAATTCTCTGCTGGGGTGTGAGTTCGCTGGGCATCCATACAGGCTACCCGGCCAAGTACGGGCAAGCCAAGGTCAG
>DASZJS010000785.1:0-5953 GCA_035947935.1 Gemmata sp.
CGACACAAAAAAGCCTGATCCTCAGAAACTTCTCGCAAAGGCCACAGCCTGGCATTTAGCCGTGCGGGGAATCCTGGAAGGTATCCTGCATTCAGCACAAGCCATCAGCCAAGCGGTTGAAGATCCGGACCATCCACTTGCCGAGTTCTTTGATTCGTCCAGCTTCCCCGATTTCCTTCACTGTTTGGGTAATGCAGCTTGCGCCATGACGAACCTCACCCCGCCAGCAGCTTGCCCCATCGAGTTGCCTGATCCACTGGCCGACTGCCTATGAGGATTTCGACTTCCCGCGGCTTCGCCGCGGTGATATCACCGCGGCGAAGGTTCCCAACGTGCGTTGTGTCCTGGTGGCTTGCTCGAAATTTGGCAGGAGATCACATGGGGCGAGTTTACCACGCTTACTACACTCGGCCGCGCAAGGATGGAGAAGCCGGTATCGAGCGGGTTTACTCGAAAAAGTGGAGCATCGAGTATCAATCCGCTGGTGGAAAGACGATCCACAAAACGATCGGGATGGACAGGCGCGCGGCACAATCAGCGCTTCGCAGGTTTGAAGATCGGGAGGCGATGCTCCGAAATGGATTGTCCGATCCGAAGGAAGACGGGCTTGCTCGTCGTCGGCCACTTGCCGAACTTATCCCGGAATACCTTGCAATTCTGGAAGCATTCGACCGCGAGGCCAATTATCGCAAGGGTGTGAAAAAACACCTCGAACTACTTATGAACGAGTGCAAGTGGCACACATGGTCCGACGTGAATTCCGACAGCCTGATTCTATTTCTGGGGAAGCTGCGCGCGACTCCCTGCAAACGGCCACACCAACACACGCCCGACAAAGGCCGATCACCGGCCACCCTCAACGGCTACATCCGCTCGGCAAAAGGGTTTTGTAATTGGTACTCCAAGAAACTGAAAGGTGACTCACCGCTTAGGGATCTCCAGCCTTTCAATGAACAGGTCGATCTCCGTCGGTCGCGGCGCATCCTCAACGACGATGAGCTACTCCAACTTCTCGCGGCTACCGAAGCGGCTCCGCGGCGGCACAACTGCAAAGTCAAACCGCGAGACCGATCCGCCCTTTACCGCATCGCCGCATACACCGGCTTGAGAGCTTCCGAACTGGCCAGCCTGACGCCGAACCACTTCCAGCTTGACCACCTTGACCGGGTGCCTCCCGTGGTCATTGTTGAGGCCAAGGATGCGAAAGGACGCCGAGAAGAACCAATACCCCTTCCTCCGCATCTGGTGGAGTTCCTCCGGACCTTCTTGGCGGGACGCAAGCCCAACGAGAAGATCTGGCCTGGGGAATGGGCTCGATATCACCATCAGGCGACTTGGCTCAAACGCGACTGCAAGAGGGCGAAATTGGGCGACGGTGTAACCTTCCACGGGCTGAAGCGCCGGTATGTGACAAGACTCGTTCGGTCGGGAGTTGAAATTGATTTGGTCCGTCGGCTTGCCAGACACAAGCAACTGTCTACCACGATGAACTACTACGTTGGCAGCGATCTTCCCGAGCTGGCCGCGGCCGTGAATAAACTGCCGCCTCCTGGTGCAGCCCAGGAGAGTGCGGGAACCGTGTGATGTTGAGGCGAGTGGGCTTGCCGTTGAGGAACTCGTGAAAAAGTGTGTGCGGGCCAGCAAGTCGTTTGCAAGACTCGCTGCCCGCACTGCCGCGGTTATGTTTCGGTGTAGTGCTTACTCCACAACGAACCGGGCACTCACGGCTAATCCCGGGACTTGAACCACGGCCTTCGTCCGCGACCGGTTGCCCCATCCCGAGGGCAAGGAAAGCCTACCCTTGAAATGGCTTAGTGAGTGCTGGCGACTGAGCAGAGTGCGCGAATGCGTACGCTGGTGGGTTCGTTGGCAACGATTGCATTGACCCCACAGTTGGCACCTCTGGCCTGTTACACCTCAACACCGCTCTATCTCACGCCCTGTATCTCGGGCAACCCAACATTGTGTTTTCCGGGCAACCCAACACCACACCATCTATCGGTGTCCGAACCGGGACAAGCATTTGCGGAGCAAAGACATGATCGCCACAGCCGCATTGCGGTCTGCCAACCGACTCCACGCATTCTCCGAGCAGGAGTATCGCCGAGTCAGGCGGCAGTCCGCCGAACGACGGAAACAGGACGCGGAAAGTTTCTGCGACCGATTGATTCGTGAAGGGCGTGTTACTCCCACGATGAAGCAGACGGTGTTAATGCCGTTGCTGTTGACACTCGACGATACCGCCCAGGTCTGGCGGTTCGCTGAAGATGGTGTCACGAAGACGATGACAGCCTACGAGGTGAAGAAGGCTCAACTCGCGAAGTCGCCGGTGATTGTGCGGTTCGGCGAACGTATCGCGCACGATCCATCCATGCGAAGGCAGAACGCGGCCAGTGAGGTCAACAAGGTGGAGAAGTTCAGCGAAATGTACGGCGACAAGCTGAGGGTCCACGGAACTTCAACCGTGAAGTTGGTCGAACAGGCCAAGAAGATGGCTGCGCGAGATCCGAACTTCAAGGCGGCTGATCTGATCGGTGAAGGTGCGGTCAGGATGCTCGGCTGAGAACAACCTTGCAGGGTTGTCTCATCTGATCGATGCTCTCACCCATACCCCTAACCGGAGAAGCGAATGGGAATTTTTGTCCCGCCAAATTATAAGGCCACCAAAACCGTGCCCGCGGTCCCCGGCCTGCACCCTGAATTGAAGATTGTCTACAAGCTGATGTCTGCAAAAGATCGAAGCATGCGACAAAACAAATTGAGCCAGTCCAAACAGGCTGATGTGCATGAGGCACTCGACTTAAATTTGATAAACGCGCATTTGGTTAGCATCAACGGCATGAACAACTCGGCCTTCGCATCTGGGTTATGGTTGATCACTCCCCAGATGGTCACAGAACTTCGCCCGGCAGTGAGACGAATACTGGTGGATTTGATTCTGGGAGAGACCCATGAAGATCCCGGCCCAGCAAACCAACTTGATGTGCAGCCTCCCGAGCCGCCTCCTACGATTACGGTCAACTGCGCCAGTGGATCTACCAGTTTCGCCGTGTCCCCTGGCCCCCGCGGAGTTTGACGGTTTACGGAGGTCTGGCCCAAATCACCCTTTTCCGCAAATGAGGGTGAACCTGACGTGAACAGCCCCGGATATTCCGGGGCTGTTTCGTTTCGCCTGTTCTGGCCTGTTGGTTCGTTCGAGTGATGGGCGACATGGTAAACCTGATAACACCAGTCAGCCAATCTTCTTACAGGCCTTGCACTTTCGCTTCAGTAGGTTGTCATGTGTAGGATTCTGATAGATACGACCGCGAGGCTTTGAAATGAGCTTTGCGTTCTTGAAGTCAGCGTGTAGCGCATGGTCCGCAGAACAGAGCAACCGCGCCGTCCCCACGCGCGCCAATGAGATTATGTGAGTATCGTTGGACGAGCATAGCCCCGACGCCTTAACATTAATATCCTCAGCGTCCACGGTCTTATCCGCAAACTTTTTCGCGATTCCCGCCTGATCCAGCAGTCTCACAATGCGCGCGACTGCCTTCAGCTTTGCGTACTCCCGTCCCAGTTCGCCGCCATAAACGACCTGGAGCTTCCGCCCAAGCATAAGCGTTCGAATTTTCAAGAGAGACGGATCGTTCTTGTCTATAAAGACACGAGTCGCCACGCATGCGTCAATTATCAAACACACTAGGATTGTCCTCGGGCAAGGAGGTTCATTTCCTCCTCCAGAAAGAACTGCCGGTAGCTGGAAGGCGCGTTTACGACGTTCCCCTCTCTGTCAATAGAAACAGGATGAATCTTTGAGTGCCCATTCCTCTTTTCGAAGAATAGGATTGACACCAAATCCGGCTTGATCGTGCCATTCGCTACTTCCTGTCGTATGCGGTCCACAAGATAGTCGCTATGTGTTTCGATCGCGAATTGTAGGCGATTTGTCTTCGCGAGCTGGGCGAAGAATGTCCCGAGTGCGGCTTGGGCGCGCGGGTGGAGGTGTACCTCCGGCTGTTGCATGAGCAACATACCCCCGCGCTTCGAGATGAGACTTTGGACTATGATGGGAAGACTCTGACTCACACCGTATCCGACATCGATGAGGTTCAGGGCGAGACCACCCAACTGTACCGACACCCGGAATGGAGAACTCGGCTCACTTCCGAGCCTCTCGATCTCCACATTGTTGAACAGCCCAGATTCCCTCCCGAACTCCTCCATGGAATTCTTTAGGGTCGTCCTGATGACTTGTTCATCTGCCTCCTGTGATTCAAGCAGGCGAGCCAGTTTGAGTGGTACATGGTCCCCCTCGGGTTTGAACTCGTCATTGAACTGATCGTAGGTGCGGCGAGGTTTCGTCCGGATAGGTGCAATTGAAAGAACATTAGAAGAGGGAAATGCAGCACCGCTGACTATTTCAAACAACTCTTGCACCACGGTATTCACGACATCACGTGACTCTGCCTTTGAGGATGTGATCATTTCTACGATAAGTGATGGGAAAAAGCCTCTAAAGTCAACATCCTCACGGTCCGGAATTTTGTGTGTAAATGGAATCTCACTATGCTCCACCCTCTTTTCCCCCTTGTAGATAAACGATCCCTTCGCTTCCCGCTTCTCCACCGTCAACGACATGGTCCCCTTCGGACTAGTGACATTAAACGCTGAAAGGATGACTTGGCCGAGTTGTCCACGGTATGTTGCGATGGCCGATCGCTCCCCGAGCTTGTCTCTACCTGGCCCAGAGAACCCGATGCGGAACGACTGCGATGGCCTAGCCTTCGCAGACTTGCGAGAGGCGATGTTCTCGTAGTTTCCGAGATCGTAAGGCGGTGAATTGAAGTTCGCGAGGAACGGATAGTCTTTCGAGTTCATCAGTGCAGACAGGATTGCAAGGAAGGTCGATTTCCCTGCACTGTTCTCCCCCACGAGGAGAGTGATCGGAGTAATGGGAACTTTGTACTCTCCCTGGAAACACCGCACATTCTCGATGATTATTTCCACTATCCTATCCCTGTATTAGGCGTTGGGTGCCGTCCTCCCAGCCAACTCACGCGCGTGCGCTGAAAACAATGCATTCGCGGGGGGTTTCATCGCCCCCAACAATCCCGTAAAATACCACACGACCTCTCGATTGGACAGAGCGATCGTGGCCTTGGCTTTGGATCCGGACATGCGTTTCTGCTGAATGTTGCGAGGGATTGCAGCGAGCGGCCATCGCTGAATGTGCTTGCCTCTACAACTCGGCATCTTCCCACGCTCGAATCGCGTTCTCCTGGGTCGGTGAAAGTTCGTGATCCTCACGGGTGCGATGCCGAAAACTCGCCCACACCTCGTGTCGTGGCTGTGGCCTGTCGTGTTGGTCGTGCCAGAACTCCCAGAAGTCTCGAACGACTTCACTGATCTCGTCCGCGGTAGGAACACTGCCAGCCACCTCATCGAACGCCACTCGGACTAAACCTCGAATGCCCAACTTCGGGTATCGCTGATCCCGCAGAACGAGGCTGTGCAACCGCTCAACAACCCGTGGGAAACTGCACATGATGTATCTTCCTTTTAAACACTTGCGATCACCCGACGATTGACGAGCTGCTCCCGTGGCCGTGGCTGCTCTCGTGGCTGTGGACTGCTTCCGGACCTGGCCCTGGCCGCCGATTCTCGGCATCGGCATCGATCGCACATCGCACACCCGATGCGTCAGCATCACCCAGACCACGGGCGGGACTTCCACCAGCTCGGCCACGATCAACCGCGCATCGAGCCGGTTCGGAATCCTGACCGGGATGCGCAGGCCCGGATTGATACCCAGGCGTTCCCAATCGTCCACAGAGAGCCGTAGACGCAGTCCGCGACCAACTTCGATAACGAAGCCCCACACGGCGAACCCGTTGAGTTGAAGTGAAGTTTGCATGGCGTGTACCCCCTATACTGAATAAGAGTACACTAAGCCAAGACGGAAAAGAAT
>DASZJS010000786.1:0-5557 GCA_035947935.1 Gemmata sp.
CTTCTTTTCATTTTGCACTTTTCACTTTCCCCATTACTGCCTACTCTAACCCTTCCGAAACTTCGGAAATCAGAGCATACATTCACACGGCAAGGGCAAGGTGGCGAGTATGGTGCGGAAGAAGTTGGGTAAGAACCGCAAAAACCGATGCCGGTTTTGCACGAAGGAGGGCTGTCCCCGTCCAGCGTTCGTCGATTACAAGGACGTGAGCAACCTCAAGAAGCTTATCACCAGTCAGGGAAAAATGTTCAGCCGGAAGCGGAGCGGCCTCTGCGCGACCTTCCAGCGCGCAGCGGGCGATGCCGTGAAGCGTGCGCGGTTTATGGGTCTCCTCCCCTATGTTGGTGAGTAAGGGGCGAATAAGAGACTCACTTGCACGGGGACAGAACTTCACCGCAGAAGTACGCACGGCGATCGCCCCAACGATGCTCCAAACCCGGCCCTTGCCGGGTTTGTTTCGTTGATTTCTGATTTCGCCAGGAGAGTTGCTGTGGCTGGCGTCGATGAACTCTTCCCGCGCGCAGTTGCAGCCCAACGGGAGGGTGACTTTGTCGCCGCCGAACGCGATTATCGGCAAATACTAGCCCTCGACCCACATCATGCCATTTCACTCTCGAACCTGGGCGTGATTCTCGGGCGCCGTGGCGAGTTGACTGAGGCAGTTATCGTCGCGGAAGCTGCGACAACTTCCGACCCGAACCTGGCAGTTGCTCACTTCAACCTGGGAAACCTTTATCGGCGAGTTGGTCGGACGGCCGAGGCTACAAAATCGTATCAACGGGTTCTTCAACTCACTCCGGGCTTTGTTCCGGCTCATCTGAATCTCGGGATTGCCGTCAGTGATCTGGGCGATTGGCCGGCAGCAATCGAACACTTTCGTCGGGCGTTGGAACTCCAACCCACAATCCCCGATGGTCTGCACCATTTAGGCGAAGCACTGACCCAAATGGGTCGCATAGACGAGGCTATAGCCACTTTACGGGCATCTTTGAATCAGTCGCCCGGTGTGCCACGGAGCTACCTCGCCCTTGCACGCGCGCTTTTCGCGGCAGGCCAGATTGACGAGGTAATCCACACGCTCGAGCACGCCCTTCAACTGCAACCACAGCATGCCGTGGTTCACAACTTCCTGGGGATCGCACTCGACAAGGCTGGTCGGTTCGATGAGGCCCAGTCGCACTTCCGCGATGCTGTTCGCATCCGACCAGACTTTGCCGGGTCGTGGAGTAATCTCGGGCTCAATCTGACCGATCAGGGTCGCTGGTCCGAAGCTGAAGAGGCTTTTGCAAAGTCGCTCGAACTTCGCCCTGACCCCGTGATCGCAAGCTGTCGTCTTGCTGTGCTGCTCGGCTTCTCAGTCACCCCAATGCAGTTGCGGGAAGAACACGATAACTGGGCTGTCAAGTACGCGACGGGAACGTCGCGGATTGAGGCGACACGCGCTGCACGCAATCCCGGTCAGCGGTTAAAGGTCGGTTATGTGTTTGGCGAGTTTCAAACCTCGGTTGCACTCGTGTTTCTCGAAACCCTGTTGACTCATCACAACCGGGAAAAGGTCCACATCACCTGTTACTCCAACACCTCTCAGTTTGGTGTGGAGATGGATCGCCTTCGCACACTGGCCGATGAGTGGCGATCGCTGGTTGGTATCGACGATTCCGCAGCAGCAGAGTTGATTCGCGCCGATCAGATCGATGTTCTTGTCGATCTCAATGGACACACAGTTGGGAATCGACTTCTCGTGTTTGCACGAAAGCCTGCTCGGGTGCAGGTGTCGCTTTTCGGTTATCCCGCCACCACCGGCTTGAGTGCCATCGACTTCCGCATCTCGGATGCCATTGCCGATCCGCTTGGTGTTGCCGATACACACGGCCCTGAGAAGATGTTGCGGCTGCCGGATATCGGTCGACTGTACGTTCCTCCTGCTACTGCTCCTCTCCCATCTCCGCTGCCGGCCGCGAGCCGACAACAGTTGACTTTCGGTTGCCTGAACGACCCGGGGAAACTCTCCGAGGTCTGTCTCGAAACGTGGGCGAAGATTCTGAAAAGTGTGTCCGAGTCGCGGCTCGTGCTACAAGCAGGTCGTTCGATTGAAACGGCCCGACACTTGACCGACCGATTCGCCCGGCTTGGGGTCGAATCTGGTCGGCTGATTCTGGTTTATCGGATGCCAGAGGATGACTATTTTCAAGCATATCAGTCGATTGATATGCTACTCGACACGTTCCCATTCAATGGTCGGACGACGACCTGTGATGCCCTCTGGATGGGGGTGCCCGTTTTGTCTGTGGCCGGGGAGGATTGCCGGTCGCGTCAGGGGGCGAGCATCATGACGAACCTGGGTTTCTTGGACTTCGTTGCAGATACTCCCGAAAAACTCGTCACTCTTGCGATGATCTGGGCCGATCAGCCCGATACGCTTGCAGACCTCCGCGCAGGGCTACGCGACATGATGAGCCAGTCCCCGATCACGGATGCCATCGCTTATGTGCGCAACCTGGAAACAGCTTATTCGCACGCTGTCAACGTATCTTCTTGAACTCGACACGTCTGCTCAAGCCAAGAATCGCCAACGCCAGGAACATCACGCTGTAAATGGCTCGCCGTTCGGAAGGGCCGAAAATCACGGTTGCGTTGAACACAACGAATGCCAGGAAACCGTGGATCGCCCAACCCACCCATCGCGGGCGATTCGCGCGACTGACCGGGCTGATCCACCACCAGACGACATCGGCTATCCAGATCAGCGCAAACAGATAGTTCACCACGATCCCGCCACCGAATCCACCCACCTCCCGAACGTGTTCCACCGCGGCGTTGTGCGACCACCCGTGTGCCAACCAGAATGCCAGAACGATGTGGAGAAGTAATGTCAACGCGCCGAACGTCCAGATAACCCGTGTGAAACCAACTGTGGAAGGTTTCGCTATCATCGAACACCAGCCCAGTGCGATGAGCGCAACAACCATCTCTGCACTTGTCACAACAACCGGATGTCGGAGGTTCGGTTCAAGGTCGATCCACGCGGTTGCGACCAACATATTCACTCCAGGGCGTCGAAAGCCAATTAGTGGAACCAGAGCAAAGCGTTGTAATTTGCGATGAGGAGGACGTAGGAGGTGAGCCTCTTGAGCTCGAGAGTTCTAAAACAATCTCCACTGGATCATTTGCTCGGCCCCTGAGTCTTCGGGCGTCTCTTCTTCACAGTCACAAGGAGTGGCACATCGTGTCCTGTTCATCATCGTGTTTCCGCGTCTTGGCTTTGGCTCTGCTCGTGTCTGTGGGTGTTACTAAGGTACCCGCGGCTGAGCCAACCCAGATCGCATCGGTCGAGGGGATTACCGAATACAGACTGGCGAATGGTTTTCGCTTTCTGTTGTTTCCCGACAACTCTCGACCGCTTGCGACAGTCAATCTGACAGTCTTTGTGGGCTCACGCCACGAAGGGTACGGAGAAACGGGAATGGCGCACCTTCTCGAACACATGCTCTTCAAGGGCACGCCCACCCATCCCAACGTGCCAAAAGCACTACGCGATCACGGTGCTCGTTTCAATGGGACAACCTGGGTCGATCGCACGAATTACTATGAGACCATGCCCGCTTCCGATGACAACCTGGAGTTCGGCATCCAACTGGAAGCGGATCGACTCCTGAATAGCTTCGTCAAACGGGAAGATCTCATATCCGAGATGACCGTTGTCCGGAATGAATTCGAGGCCGGCGAGAACAATCCCGAAAGCATTCTCAGCCAACGTATGATGGCAGCCGCTTACGAATGGCACAACTACGGGAAATCAACCATCGGGAATCGCACCGACATCGAGCGTGTTCCGATCGATAATTTGCAGGAGTTTTACCGCAAGTACTACCAGATCGACAATTCCATGCTCATCGTCGCCGGGAAATTTGAGCCCAAAAAGGCAATTGCTTTGATCGAGAAGCACTTTGGCTCCTTGAAGAAGCCGACCCGTGAATTGACCAAGACCTATACCGAGGAGCCCGCGCAGGATGGCGAACGCAATGTTGTTCTTCGACGCGTGGGGACGGTGGGAGCCGTTGGAGCTGTTTATCACATCCCGGCTGGCGCTCATGCGGATTATCCAGCACTCGAAGTTCTGGAAGATGTCCTCACCTCGGCCCCATCGGGGCGGGTGTACAAGGCTTTGGTCGAAAGCAAGAAAGCCAGCAGCGTGAACGGTTCCATCTACGCCTGGCACGATCCAGGCGTGCTGGAATTGACTGCCAAGGTCGAGGGGAAGGGGATCGATTCCGCCCGCGATGTCCTCGTCGAAACTCTGGAGCAGTTGTCGAAAACTCCGGTGACGCAGGTCGAGGTTGATCGAGCGAAGACGCGATTCAAGAAGTTCCAGGAGAATCAGCTCAATTCCACAGATGCCTTTGCCGTTGGTCTGAGCGAATGGGCGGCGGCCGGGGACTGGCGCTTGTTCTTCGTACATCGCGACCGGGTTGAGAAAGTCACCCCCGACGATGTGAATCGTGTCGCCACGAAGTATTTGACGCGGAACAATCGCACGGTAGGAGTCTATTACCCTTCCGAAAAAGCCGAGCGTGCTGAGATCCCGCAAACGCCTCAAATCGAGGCACTCGTCAAGGATTACAAGGGGCGAGATACAGTTGCTCGGGGCGAGGCGTTTGATCCAACGCCTGAGAACATCGAGAAGCGAGTGCAGCGTGGGAAGCTCGACACACTTCAGTACGCAGCGCTCGCCAAGAAGACCCGCGGTGAGGTCGTTCAGTTACAACTCAATTTGCATTTTGGTTCGGAGAAAAGCCTCGCGGGGTTGAACAGCGCAAGTACGCTGCTCGGTTCCCTCATGCGTCGGGGCACCAAGCAACACGCGCGACAGGAATTGACGGATGCACTCGACAAGATCGGCGCACAACTGAGCGTCACCAGTGAAGTCGGCGGACTGTCCGTGTCGTTGCAAGTGAAGAAGAACGATCTTCCCACTGCGTTGAAACTCCTCGAAGAAATCCTCCGTGAACCTGCGTTCCCGCAAGAGGAACTCGATGTGCTTAAACGCGAAAATCTGGAACGGTTGAATAGCGCCAAAACCGAGCCCCAGGCATTGGCGGCCCAGGCCTTGCAACGAAAACTGTTGCCCTATCCCAAGGATGATGTGCGCTACGTACCCACGATCGAGGAAGGCATCGCCCGCATTGAGGCCGTCACTCTAGCCGACATCAAGAAGGTCTACGATCAGATTGGGGTTGAGCATGGTGAGCTGGCCATCGTGGGCGATTTCGATTCCGAGCCAACACTGACGCAAATCCGCTCGATCCTTAAGGATTGGAAGACCGCCGTGCCCTATGTAAGAATTGACCGTTCCTACAAATTTACACCAACTGGAATGAAAGAGACGATCAACACGCCCGACAAAGCCAACGCCGTCTACGTCGCGGGACTCATACGACCTCTCACCGACTCATCCCCAGATTATGCCGCTCTTCAGGTCGGCAACTATCTCTTGGGCGCGGCCCCGCTTGCGTCCCGGTTAAGCAATCGCGTGCGTGGTGAGGAAGGTCTCTCCTAT
>DASZJS010000787.1:0-3003 GCA_035947935.1 Gemmata sp.
ACTCTCCTCTTGCACGTTCCGCTGATCCAATTGCGCCTCTTCTCGGATGATGGCACGCGGGGCAACAATTGATCCCAGGCCTTCGACCTGGGCTGACAGAATCGGCCCTTCAGGCCGCAAACCGCAAACCCGCATCCTTCACCGAGCCTGAAGGGCTCGTTTTGTCAGCCCAGGTCGAAGGCCTGGGATCAATGAAATCAATGAAATCAATAGGGCCAATTCAATCCCACACGTACCGTTCGTCCCATTCGATCTCGTAACGCCGCAACCATTCACGCAGCTCGTCCTGAAATGATTGTGTCTCGTGATGCTTCGGCTGATGGAGGACGTATTCGCGCACCGCTTCGACGTTTGATTGACTCACAGAAAACGCCGCGTAGCCGCCTTGCCAATGAAAGGAAATCGATAATCCGTGTGTCTGATTCACCCACAGAGACGAGGTCGATTTAATCTTCCCAACGGCATCGGCAATCGTGATCGTCCGTCCCAACTGGAACAACATATGAATGTGATCTGCTACCCCGCCGACAATCAGCGATTGGCAGCCGAGGTTGTTCGCCATTCCACCCAAGACGTGGAACAGATCGTCCCGCCAACCATCCACGAGAACTGGCTCGCGGTTCTTGGTCGAAAACAGGCGTGCAAATAGACCTTTGTCAACGACTGCGGCATGACAGACCCCTTTCGCTAGGATTTCCTGTGCGACTTGTGTGTTGTGTGGAGTATCTGAACGCAATTCAGTAGGTCACTACCAAAGAAGACGCAAACCAACCCGCGACTCGCGGGCGTTCCACCGATACACTCCCCTTGAAGCGCCACTCGCGGTTCATTCGTGCAAGATACAGTCCAGGGGAAGGTGTTCCGCATGTTCCTGCGTTATCCGCTCGCTGTCGTTCTTCTATCACTTTTCGTGAACCTCGCCTTCGCCGCCGATCCGCCTCCGGCTCTGCATCAACAACTTGCGAAAGAACCGGTTGCTGAGTTGGTCAAGGCCGCACGTGAACGCGGTGATGCGGGTCGTGGTGCCGTTCTGTTCTTCCAGCCATTTCTCACCTGCTCGAAGTGTCACGATGGGGAAACCGGCACGCGGCTCGGCCCGGACATTGCCAAGGCTGACAAGGACGCGACTGCGGAATATCTCATTGAATCCGTACTGCTCCCTTCCAAGGTGATCAAAAAAGGATACGAGACGGTCACCATCACCACGACCGACGACCGCACGGTTACTGGGCTTATTGCGACCGAGACAGCAGATTCGATTACACTTGTCGATCCTGCCGCCAACGGCAAAGTTGTTTCGATTACGAAGTCTGATGTTGTGAAACGAGCAATCGGCAAACAATCGCTCATGCCCGATGGATTGGTCAATCTTCTCTCGGACCGGCAACAGTTCCTCGACCTCGCGAAATACCTCATCGAAATCGCAGAACAGGGGCCAACGCGAGCGAAGGAACTGCGCCCCGCGCAGACCACCCTCGTGGTGCCCGAATACGAGAAGGACATCAATCACGCCGGGTTGATTCGCTCGCTGGATGAGAAGGCGCTTCGCCGCGGGGAGGCGATCTATACCCGGGTGTGCGCGAACTGCCACGGGACAAAAGACCAGCCCGGCTCGCTACCCACCTCACCGAAGTTCGCCTCGCACACGTTCAAAAACGGCAGCGACCCCTACAGCCTGTACCAGACGCTCACCCGTGGGTATGGGATGATGGCACCGCAGACGTGGATGGTTCCGCGGCAAAAGTACGATGTGATCCATTACCTCCGCGAAACCTACCTGAAGCCACACAATCCGTCACAGTTTGCGAAGACCGATGATGCCTACCTGAGCAAACTCCCGAAGGGCACGACGTTTGGGCCGGTCGCTGTCAAGGTTGAACCGTGGGTAACGATGGATTACGGCCCGAGCCTGATGAACACGTATGAGATTGGCGGCCCGGGTCCCAACATCGCGTATAAGGGCATCGCAGTGAAGCTTGATCCGGGCAGTGGCGGCGTTTCCCGCGGCAAGCAGTGGGCGCTGTTCGACCACGACACGATGCGGTTCGCCGCGGCGTGGACCGGAGATGGATTCATTGACTGGAACGGCATCCACTTCAACGGTCAGCATGCCGTTCACCCGAAAATCGTCGGCGATCTGCACGTTGCGAACCCGGTTGGGCCAGGATGGGCCGACCCGGAAACCGGGAGTTTCGCTGACCCGCGGATGAAGGGCCGCGACGATCGACCATACGGCCCGCTCCCAAGGAAGTGGGCTCAATATCGTGGCAGCTACGCTTACGGCGACCAGACGATCATCTCCTACACGGTCGGCAATGCGGCGATCCTGGAATCGCCAGGGGTCGAATCGGACCCGGCCAAAACGAGCAGCATAGTCTTCACTCGAACTCTGGAGATTGGCAAGTCGTCCCGCGATCTGATCGCCCGCATCGCACCGGAGGCGGTGGCGGTTGCCATCGTCGGTGATAACCACGTGTCACTCGACAAGAAAGACGGCTGCACACTCCTCAAGATTCCCGCAACCGCCACGCCGACAAGGGTGAAGGTTTTGATGGCGAAGGGATCGTCCGATGCTCTCGTAGAAGTGTCCAAGGCCTCACCCTCCCCAAGACCGCTCAAGCCGCTCACGGAGGGCGGGCCGAAGCGTTGGCCCGAGGTACTCAAGACCAGTGTCGCGATCGGCAAGAATGACGGCCCGTTCGCCGTGGACACCTTCTCTCTACCGGAGCGGAACCCCTGGAATGCGCAACTCCGGCTCACCGGGTTCGATTTCCTCCCGGATGGCAAGCAGATGGCAGTCTGCTCGTGGGATGGCGATGTCTGGCTTGTCTCCGGACTCGACAACCTGGCCGCCGGGCTGACGTGGCAGCGGATCGCAAGCGGTCTGTTTCAACCGCTCGGTTTGAAGCTCCGCGATGGTCACATTTTCGTCTGCTGTCGCGACCAGATCGTGAAACTACACGATTTGAACGGCGATGGTGAAACAGACTTCTACGAATGCTT
>DASZJS010000788.1:0-4022 GCA_035947935.1 Gemmata sp.
GAGTTTCGCAAACCGTGGCGGGAGAAGAATACCACTCCGACACCGTTCCGTGTTGAAGCAGATTTCGGTGTCCGTGGAGAGAATGTATCTGAACCACTCATGATTTCGGTGGGTGGTATCGATGTGCGTATCGGTGGACGCATCGACCGAGTGGATGTGACGGAGCTTGAAGGAATGACCGGGTTCTGGGTCATCGACTACAAGACGGGCCGAGCGACGAACTATCAGGCATCGCAGGTGGAGCGGTTCGAGAAGTTGCAACTCCCACTCTATGCCCTGGCTGTGGAGCGCGTGCTGCTCAAGGATCGCCCTGCCCGACCGCTTGGCCTGGCTTACTGGCTGGTAACCGACACTGGCTCAAAGCCGATGTTGCCGTCAGGCAAGCGTTCCGTGCTTTCGTGGCTCTCCGATCCAGGGAAGTGGGTGCGCTTCCGGACACAACTGGAGTCGTGGGTATCGACGCTGGTGGGGCATATCCGATCGGGCGACTTCCCGTTATCGCCGCGAAGCGAACACTGCACGGATACCTGTGCGTTCGGCCCAGTTTGCCGGATCGCTCAAAGCCGAAACACCGGGAAAGTGTTCCCGCTCGCACTGCCCATGTTACCAAAGGAGAAGGAAACGCCTTGAGCGCGGAATGCGGAACGTAAGGTCAACTTCTCCCCAGCAATGTCGTACCCCTGGCCGTCTGAAAGATGACGATCTCCCCACCAAGCCGGAGCGGCAGTCGTTCCAGAGGGACCGAAGCGAAGCGTTGGAGTTAGGGGGGAACTCCTTGGAAATCTCCCAGGGAGCCCACATCGTGGCAGCCCGAAAGATTCGCGCCCGCCCATTAATTCATAGCCGGGTTTTTCCCCACATCTGGCCACCGGCGTACTAAAGTTAAACAACTCAAGGGCCGAACCAATGGAACTCATTGCTCAAGACACCCGCGGGATACGGGAACTCAAGGCCATTCGGGACGCAATCCAAGCCACCACCAATCCAGTTCGTCCACCCGGATCGCCAGCAGCCTTGGTTCAGGTGTTCCCGGATGGACCTGATCTGGGGACTCTCCATACGCTCGGCGTTGGCCCGGTGGTCATTGGCCGTGGGCCAGAACTCGGGGTCAGTGTGAGCGACCTGTCCGTCTCCCGTGCCCACGCCCGCCTCGAATTCCTCCCGTCCGGGCGGCTGGCCGTGACCGACCTGGGGAGTGCGAATGGGACGTTCATCAACGATACACAGGTCCGAATGGGTGAGGTATGCGAAGGGGACTTCGTCCGGTTCGGGGGATGCGTCTTCCGTTTCCTGGCAGCTACTCCCCCGGGCCAATGATGGCTGCGATAACCCCCAGATCCTTGTGCACTGCCGGGGGCCGGGGTCTCATGTGAGAGGCTGCCGGGTTTGCGATCTTTGCTTGAACAAGACTTGAGTGCTGCGGGCCGGGCGCTCCGGCGCCAGAAAGGGGCTATGCCCCATTGTCGCGTTTCCAACCGCTCTCCAGCCACCCCCGGAAAACACAGTTTGACCATGCTTTCCGTGGGGGCGTGAGGCATAGTAATACACCGCCGCAGCCCAAGGATAGCGCGACGGGTAGAGGAGTCGCGGAACCCGGAGTGAAGAAACGAAAACATTGGAGGGTTTTCACTTCTTCGTTCCGAATTTCGCGTTCCGAGTTCCGCGCTCAACGGGTGATCTTCCCAACTGCCTCCCGAGCCTCACCAGGGTTTCGGGCGAATTGGCGGACTCCCGCCACATCCAGCCGACCATCGAACGCCGCGAATAGCAACGCCGAGAGTGGCAATTTGACCACACGAGCCGCAAACGCCTTCCGCAACAACCGCGGAACTAGCGGATCGCCTGCCTCGGCCCGAACTTCTGCCAGCACCTTCGCAGCAAGGTCATGTGCCCATGTCCGCAGGCGTTCGCAATCGGCCAAGTAGCCAGCGTGGGTGTCGTAATGTTCCCGGTAGAACTCCAACACTTCCTCGGGCACTTGCTCCCGACCGAGTCCGCGGAGGTGTAGCTCCATATCCGCCCAGCCTGTCCACTCGGGATGAGCTTCGACCATCTCCATTGTTTTGGCATAGGTGCAGGTGACCACCAGTTTCAACACACGCAGATAGTCCGGCGATTTCACCTTCACGCGGTAGATCACCCGGTGCCCGTGTTCGATGACGATCACCGTTCCTTCCTGGTCCGTTCCGGCAATCGAAGCGAGGAGTGTATCGATCTGTTCCCCGAGTGTGTGCCCGGCGGGGATCAATTCATCCACAGCGGTCAGGGAGTGAGTAGTGGCCAGTTCCTTGACCTCGGCATACGTGCGATATCGCCACTCGCGGCGATCAAAACACGCCAGCAGAATGAGATCCTGCCGTTCGCCGTAGTTGGTGATGATGCGCGTTTCCGGGTGGATGAACTCGAATACCAGCGTGAGTCCCTCGAACTCCGACCGGGGCTCGCACAACTCGGGATAACGCAAACTGGCCAGTCGCCGTGCCGTGCCCAGGAAGTCGAATTGTTGGGCATTCGCGGGCGCATCTTCATCCTGTACGCCAATCGTCGGTCCACCCTCGATCATCCCGCGCGTGGTGAAGTACACCCGGCCATCGAACTGGAACCGCTGGATCATGGTTCCATCGAACTTACGGAGGAAGTGCAGCCGCGCACCCGGTTCATCGGATAGTCCCGCCAAGTCTGCCGCTGAGACATCTTTTTCGCCCAGGTTGTAGATCTTCACAAGCGGCAGCGACACCACTTCAAACGGGTCGCGGCGATACACAATTCCCTTGGCAAAAAGCTGGTGTTGCTCCTGCGGTGTGAACAGTTCGGCCCCGGCATTGGCGATAACCAGCGATCCGGCCTGTCGTCGAATCAACACGGGATCAGCGTCAATGGCAGCCAAAATCTCTGATCCGCGCGAGCGAAGTTCTTCCAGGAGATGATCGAGCCGGAGGTTCATGGTATTAACCGGGGGTCACAGCAATTGCGGCCGCAAAGACTCCACACATGATGCCTACACCCCAAGATGCTGGCAACTGATCGCGGGTTCGCCTGTTGGTTGCGTGCATTCACTGGGTTGAGTTGGTATAGTCTCTGGCAGTTCATCTCCGATGACGATGGTTAGTGACAACAATTCCCTGAATCCAATTGAGGAGAACGCGATGGCAGATTGGAAGAAAATGGCCAAGGCGCTCATTCTGGCCGATGGCTTCATTGAGGAGAAGGAGACGGAGATTATCAAGAAGGAGATTCTGGCGGATGGAGTGGTGAGTAAGTCCGAGGCCGAGTTCTTGATCGATCTTCGCAAAAGCGCTTCAAAGGCCGTGCAGAACTTCCATTTGTTTGTGTTTGAAGTGGTCAAGAAAGCGATCCTGGCCGATGGCTTCATCAGTCCCGATGAGGCCAAATGGCTCCAGAAGTTCATCCTTGCCGATGGCGTGGTGGATGATCTGGAGAAGGCATTCCTGAAGGATTTGAAGAAATCCGCCAAGAAGACCTGCCCGGAGTTCGATGCGCTGGTGAAGAAGTATGCGAAGTGAGCGGTGGTGTAGGAATCGGGAATAGTGCCTCTTCGGGTGAGCGATGGCAGTTCGATCATCACCCGATTCTCTTGCCCGTATTTAAATCTTTCCATCGCGGCCGAGTTGGTGGAAGTAGTGCGTTACCGTGTCCTGGTTCTCCAGTAGCCAGTCGATGGTTGGCTCGTTGCGCATGGCTTTCCGAATCACCTTCGCAGTCGCCTCACGATTCACCTGAAACAACCCGGCGTGGTCGATCTGGCCTTCCGGGACTGCCAATATGCTTGGGTCGAGCCAGACGGAATAGATGATCCCGATGTCGTTCGCTTTTTCTTTCGGAATGTCTCCGGCACGCACGGCATCCAGCACACCGTGGGCGATACCGGCCTGCACGGTCCCCATCAGGATCGATGTGTAACGCGCATCCTTCACAGTCACTTTGCTGACCATGAGCGTGGCCGGTCGAACTTGAACGTCGCTGTTGAGTATTGCGAACACACGGGTGTGCCCCTTGACCTG
>DASZJS010000789.1:0-4087 GCA_035947935.1 Gemmata sp.
GGATTCCATGAGATATCAAAGGGCAAGCCAGCTTTAATAATTGGCCGGAGATGAACGTTGCCCAACGTAACTCCATTCCCGGCCATACTTCATCTCTTGTGCTACAAGTTCTGACTGTACCCAGGCCACCTATTTCGCCGATATCCCCTGAGAGACGACCCAATCGGTTGACCTTGCCAAGGGTCGCCGTATTCCGTTACCTTTCGCAAACTCAGCATTTGGGTTCTGCGACATGCAGGGAAAATGAGGCCCACCGTGACCGTCACCGTCCGGACCTTGGCCGAGTGGGTGCGGGGCGAAGTCCTGGGCGACGCCGACCTGCCCATCTCGAATGCCCGCACCCTCACCGAGGCACAGCCTGGCGATATTACGTTCGTCGAACACGAGAAGCACCTGCACGCATGGCACACGAGTCGGGCATCTGCCGCTATTGTCCCTGGCAATGTGCCCGTAAATGGCCGCCCGATCATCCGTGTTGGCGATCCTCTGATGGCCTTCGCACAGGTAGTTCAGCAACTACGTGGCAGACATCCAGATACCAGTCCATCGATCAACCCTGCATCTCACATTCATCCGACTGCACGCGTTGCTGAGGGAGTCAGTGTTGGTCCCTTTGCAGTGGTGGGGGAGGGCGCGGAAGTCGGCGCCAATTCGACCATTCACTCTGGAGCCGTGGTGGGCCGGTTCTGTAAGCTGGGGAACAACGTCACGCTGTACCCCCACGCCATTGTGTCTGATGAATGTGTGTTGGGAAACAGAGTCGTTATTCATGCAAACGCAGTGATCGGAGCCGATGGCTTCGGTTACCGGACACAGCAAGGACAGCACGTCAAGGTGCCCCAACTCGGATGGGTTGAACTCGAAGACGATGTCGAAGTGGGAGCCTGCAGTACCATCGACCGCGGAACATTTGGTCCCACCCGAATTGGCATGGGAACCAAGATCGACAACCTCGTGATGATCGGCCACAACTGTCAAATTGGAAAGCACAACGTCTTGTGTAGTCAGGTGGGGATTGCAGGCTCCTGTACCACCGGGGACTATGTGGTGATGGCGGGTCAAGTTGGAATCGCCGATCACATTCATATTGGCGATCGAGTAACCATTCTTGCGAAAAGTGGCGTTTCGGGGAATGTGGCCTCGGACAGCCAGATTCTGGGCTACCCCGCTCGACCACACAAGGAATTCGCTCGGATGGTTTGGTTTATCGATAAGCTACCGGAACTCCGAAAGGAAGTCAGCCAGATCGCAAAACATCTCGGCCTGGAGAATACCTGAATGGTGGTCCTGTCCCGGTGGCTCAATGCAGCTCGAAAAACGAGGAACAGAGCGACCACTGGGCCACAACCCATTGGGCTTCTTGCTTGTGCGGGTCGATTTCCGATTGCGATTGCCGAAAAAGCCCGGGAGTGTGGAATCCCAATCGTCTGTATCGGCGTTGCGGGGATGGCAGACCCCGCGCTGAAAAAGATTTGCACTGAGTTTCACTGGCTCCGTCGGGCATCTCTTGGATTCCTAATGCGGACCTTCCAGCGAAGCGGTGTCTCCCGCTGGACGATGGCGGGAAAATTCCACAAACAGATCATTTATCACCCGTGGCGATGGTTTCAGTTCATTCCAGACTGGCGGATGGTTCGGTTCTATTTCTTCCGAAAGCGATCTGCAAACAACGACGATTCTCTTCTGCTTGGGCTGATCGCTGAGTTCCGCGCTGTGGGAATGGAGTGCGTCTCAGCCCTGGATTTGTGTCCGGAGTTACTCGTGCGCGATGGAATACTCACCCGACGAAGACCCACCCCATCCGAAGACAAGGACATCGCGATGGGCTGGCATCTGGCCCGCGAAATGGGGCGGCTCGATGTGGGTCAGAGCGTAATGATCCACGAACGAGCGGTTCTGGCTGTCGAGGCAATCGAGGGGACCGACCGGGCTATCGAGCGCGCGGGTGAACTCTGCTCGAAGTCCGGGTTTGTGGTTGTCAAGGTTGCCAAGCCCGCGCAGGATCGGCGGTTCGATGTCCCGACTGTCGGAAAGCAAACCATTGAGACCATGCACAGGGCCGGTGCCCGGGTTCTGGCAATCGAAGCGGGACAGACTATCTTGATCGATGAGGCCGAGACAATCGCTCTGGCCGACCGATATGGAATCGCGATAACCGCCCTCCGAACTGCGCCAGGATCGCTCGAAGAGCCTCGCAACCCTGGGCTTTGAGATATGGCTTCGGTGTAAAGAGATGGTGCATGATGTGAACGCTGAACCAGGGAGTATTCCCTTCCCGGTTGTTATCCGGGTATAACTACTGTAATGTCCTAATCATCCCTCAATTCGTTCAGGCTGGTGTCTCCGGTTATGGGGTCCATCTCGTTCCTGTTGCCCGACCCCTTGCCGGCAGCCGCACAGGCAATGCTGCCATGTGCCTGTTTCGCAACCGCGATGGGTGCCAGTGGCACATCCGATCAGGCACCTGTACCCTCTCAGGTGGACATTTCTACCGACCGTTTGACGATCTCCCGTAGCCTTTCCGAGAGTGGTTTCCTCTTGATTCCCTGGCCGGTGGGTCAGTTTGGGACTCTCGTTGCTTCGACTTCCACACTCCGCGAAACGACTGAACCGTACAGATTGTCGATCGAATTGGCTCGGGGCAAACTCAACCAAGTCCGAACTCAGGCGGCGGAATGGAAAGGAATCGGATTGAAACATGCTCCGGGCTTTGAAGAGTCGCTCAGCGAGACAACGCGACTTTTCGGCAAGGCTCTCCTTGCACCTCCCTCGCCTGAAGCCGATCGTCTTGCAACGCGGGTTCTCGAGCAGAGCTTCACTCTCGCCGATACGCTCGTCCGCGAGTTCATCGGCCAGATGTTCGATACCCGCCATCACGAAGAGGGGTTGCTCGATACACGGCTTTCCGCACGCATTCACCGCGATCCAGGCGACCTACGCGAGGAATACATCCGGACGTTCAACGCAACGCAGATCGGCATTTGTTGGCGAGATATTGAAACGGAGGAAGCCCGGTACGACTGGTCCGGGCTCGATGCGGCCATCGCCCTCGCCAAAGCCTCGGACTTGCCAATCACCGCGGGACCTGTGATCGACCTCTCCCCAGGTATGCTCCCAAGCTGGGCAGCTGGTTGGGAGAGCGATCTACCAACCCTCGCAGCGTTCATGTGCGATTTTCTGGAGACAGTTATCGGCCGCTACAAGGGGGATATCCGACGGTGGGTGATCTGTGGCGGCTTCAACCAAGCCGATGCTCTTGGGCTCGACGATGACGACCGCCTACGGCTGGCATTTCGTTTATTTGAAGCAGCCGCTCAGGTTGACCCGAATCTGGAACTTGTTCTGAGTATTGCTCAACCGTGGGGCGACTACCTTGTGAATGAGAACCACACGATTTCGCCACTGACATTCCCCGATGACTTGATGCGGGCTGGCCTCCGACTGTCCGCTCTGGAAGTGGAAATACGGGCTGGAACAACCCCACGTGGAAGCTTCCCCCGCGATTTGCTTGAGACTGCCCGTGCGATCAATCTGTTCGGCATCCTGCAACTGCCGCTCGAAATCGTCCTAAGCCTGCCGTCATCGTCGCAACACGACCCTGTGGCAACCGCGCATGGACAGGCCATCTGGTCGCCAACGTCTTGGGGCATCTCTCCCGAGGGTCAGGCGGAGTGGGGAGCCTCTTTCGCGGCCCTGGCGATGTGTATTCCTCACGTTCGGGCTGTGACCTGGGATAACTGGTCCGATCTCGAACCACATCTTACCCCTTCGGGAGGTCTCATCGACGTGGCCGGGCAACCAAAACCGTTGCTTTCCCGTCTCCGAACCCTCGGTTCCGCACATCTTCGCTATACTCCGCGTGGTTTGGAATGAGACATGGGGTTGGTATTTGGTTTATCCACTTACTACGTACGTACACTGCCCGCGCGTGGGCAGATAGGTGTGTCCACGCGTGCATAGGTATGCCCACAAATTCCGGACTGGGTAGTTTGGGCTATCCGCTGCGAAACAGTCGCGGCAGTATTCGTCGGGCTAATGCCAATACTTCACACAGGTCATACTGTTGCTGCAAATCCTCAAACGCCAA
>DASZJS010000790.1:0-6274 GCA_035947935.1 Gemmata sp.
AAGTTGTCGTCGATAGTGACGAAGTTGCGAGAGTTGTTGGCAGCGTGAAGTGGTAGGTCGGTCGATGGCGGGGTTGTTTGTGTGAGTTGTCGGCAAATGAAGACCTGATATCCGACGTGAGGCCGAGAGAGGTGGCGGTGGTCGCTCCGGTGAATACCTAACCCTGCAACTCCGGGAACAGGTCCGGCGACAGTTTGGCCGCGACGAGGCGATCGCGGAGGCGTTTTTTGGCCTGGAATCGGATGTTGGCGACATCCTGTTCGGTGAGTGGCAACCGCGTAGCGACATCCTGGTTACGCCAGCCCTTGACATACATGAGTTCCAGTGCCATGAGCTTCGCGTACTCGCCTTTTGACAGAAGTTCGCGAACGTATTCGCGCAGGGCCAGCCCGAAAGCCTCTTCTTCCTGTTCTCTCTGTTCTGCGCTTCGGGCCAGGCTGGAGGCAGGCCGCTGCTTATCGTCCGGTGTCTGGCCCATCATTTCCTCATCCACCTCGTTGCCGACTGAAGCCGGGCGGCGACCAATCTTTCGTAGTTGGTCGGTCACTTTGTGCGCGGCGATGGTGAAGAGCCAGGTCTGAAGGTCGCGTTTGTCATCGTAGTTTGCCAGGCTGATGTTAAACCCGATGAACGTCTCCTGAACGACATCCTCGACGGATGCGTGATCGTTCAGGCGGCGGCGAACATAAGCCGTGAGTCGCCCCCGATATCGTCTATCCAACTCCGTCCATGCCTTCTGGTCGTTCGACCGGATGCGCTGGATGAGCAGGCGATCGGATTCGGTGGTCATGAGTGTGCTGTCGTGGAGTCAGGTGGGTTAGCAACGTCGCTCTGCCCTGTCGAAGACCTGTTGGAGAGAAAGAACGAACCCCGGGAGTATGTCGTCGCCAGAGAGGTTACCGTTGGCTGGCACTGGTGCGATGTTGTTCGGGCCACTGAACACGTTAGCAGAACGCGATTCCGGGTTGATCTCCCATACCAGTTTCACCCCAGCCCGAAAATACTCATCCCTTTTCCGAGCCATCTCGCGAGGTGTGTTCGATTCGCTCAACACCTCGACTACAAGTTCGGGAACGATCACTGGGACTTTTTCGGATCTTGGTGGCGGCTTTCCGCCTGGCAGGCTTTTCCAGGAGATGAAAGAAACATCCGGTGCCCGACCGATTTCAGGGAGGTTTTTCATGACTCCATCCGGTGCAGTACACATCCCCAGGTCATGAGTGGGAAGGTACGCATCGAATTGGCTCATGATGATGAAGGCCAGCCACGATTCGTTGAAACCCATGGCCTTTTCCACCAGTGTGTTCTCAACCCATTCACAGATTGGCCCGTTGTGCTGTTCGTTCACCTGGACCAAATCATTGAATGTCGCATTGCCTGGTGTCGGGTCCATTCGGACCCGCTCCGGTGGGATGTTGCCGAGGCGCTGAAGCAGATCCGCGATGGTGGTGATGGCGTATACCCTTGGCAACGTGGGTTGAGTTGAGTTACCTGGTTGATTGAGTGTTATTGTCATTGTGTAGACTCAAAACCGGAATCTCAGTTTTGGTGCATTCACAACAAGTATATTTCTTGCCAAGCCCATTCACCCTACTCCTACACAAAGTAAAGCGCTGCTGCCGCTCCGCCGACCAGAACGACCGCGCCACATGCCAGCCAGCGGGTCAGGTAACCTTTCGTCCATTCATCGGCTCGCAGGAACAGGAAACCAGAGAGGGCTATGAAAATCAGTCCACTGAACACCCGAAGTGCGATCGTGACACGATCCCGGGTGCGCAATTCGCGGATCTGATCGGCCGTGACTTCGACATCGCACTCGACATACACCAGGCTCGCGATCACCTTATCGTTGACGTTATTCCTGGCGTATTCCTCGAGTTCTGCCTGCGACGGTCGATGCGTGGTCTGGCTATCTTTCCGTGCAAATTCGTTCCTGATTTCATTCAGCGAGGGGCGGTATCTCACGGGTGGATCGAGTTCTGCCAGCCGCCGTTCGATCGCATCCCGTGCGCTGGTGAACGCATCGTCTTCCGCCTCGGCTTTATTCGCATACGGAATGGCGCTGACCACCCGTTCCTTGATGATTGCAGGGGAACCCGGCCGGGGAGATGATTTCGGGGACATGAAATCCTTCACGGCAGTCATTTTGGGTGATGACGAAGTGGATACAGACTGTGGTGTCGTTGGTGCGGGAACCGGTGTTTTTACATGCGTGTCGTCATTGGGCGAGATTACCGTTGCCTTGGAAACGCCGGCGGATACGATCATCGTCGATTTGCCCGGCTGGCTGTTTTTACCGCCCAAGGTCAATTCGGGAACTGCCTTGGCCTGGCTTTTGGCAACACCATTGACCACATTCAAAGCCAAATCCTCAGCCTGTTTACGCGCCTGGTCGGCCTTCGACCCCTTCGCCCCACCGAACGTGACCGTCGTAACGCGCGAACAGCCGCCGACCACAACAAAGGCCAACAATCCACACACAACCGCGATAGCTAGTAGATGTCGGCACATTGGGCTCTCCTTTCTCAGTTGTTGGTTGGGGATTGGGGATTGTTAGTTGGAAAAACCTGAGTCGTGGGAAACGGATATGACATTATGCGTTCCTCACTCAAAACAATCCCCATCCATCAACCATCCACAACCAACAACCAACCCTTACGCATACGTAGGCCGCAACCGTGGACGCACGGGGTGCGCGATCGGAATGGGTGGTCCACCCCACGGACTCGCGGCCTGGATTGCAATCGAAGCAATCACGAGCGGGGCGATCCCAACCATCCACGAGGTTGACTCCAACGGCCAGAGAATTACAAACAAAGCACCCCAGAACGCGGCCGCAATGATCGGGAACACACGCACCCGTTCTTTTCGTCTCCGATCCGTCGCAATCCACCATCGACAGGCTGCTGTCGCCAACCCGAAGTAAAACAGATACTGCAGACCCGTGGAAAAAGTTTCGGGGTTGAAGCGGTGGCCGGTCGCCAGGATGAGGTCCCCGCTGGTAGCAGTTGTGGTTCCGGTTGGCACGCCCCACCCATCGAGCCAGAACGCCAGTGTACCAATCCCCAGCCCCACAACGAGCTGGATCGCCCGGCGACTCCACGGGTTCTTATGATCCCGACGAGGTATCCGGCCGATCAGAATGAGTGCCCAACTGAGAAGCGTCGCCAGCAGGAAAATGCGCGCCAGAACCGACCAGGGAGTTGCCATTTGGACCAAAGCACACGGAGCGGTACACGCCGCCGTCACCAGAGGTGCCAGTGTGAACCCCCCAGCAAGTTCCGCCATCCGTTCGCGGAATGTGCCAGGTGGTCCGGAGGATCGCTTTCGGGAAATTGGTTTGATAGGCGGAGGCAGTGGTAGCCGCTCATCGACCACCGTGTCCGCAGTCGGGATCTTGGGGTCGGAAGATGTGGGCGGGAATGGTAGCGCTCCCGGACTCGCAGCATCCCGTCGCTCACCGCCGAGAACTACCTCCACAGCTCGGGCAAACTCCATCATCGTCCCGAACCGCTTTGCAGGGTCTTTCTCCAGCACTCGCTGAAGAATGGGTCGGATCGTTGCGGGAATCTTGCCGAGATTGGGGGTATCGAGCTGGTGCTTCATCAGCACTTCGGCAGGAGTTTCACCCTCGAATGGCGGATGTCCGGTGAGCATCTCGAACAGAATCACACCGCAAGCGTACACATCGATCGACCGGCCATAGTTTCCGTTCTTGATTTCCGGAGCCATGTAGTGAGGGGTGCCAACTCCGCGGGTCAGTTCGCCCCGTTCGCTCGAACTCATGCGGCGAGACAAGCCGTAATCGCCAATTTTCAGATGCCCGTGTTCGATGAAGATGTTGGCCGGTTTGAGATCGCGGTGAACGACGCCCTGATCGTGCAGGTAAGATACGCCGCGGGCCAGGGCTGCGCACCACTCGCGGATCAGTTCGGTGGGTAGCCCGGTGGGGTGTCGGTTGATGACCTGTGCAAGCGACTCTCCAAACACATACTCCATGACCACCCACTTTTCACCGCGAACATCGGTGCGCAGGTCGTAGAGATGGACGAGGTTCGAGTGTTTGAGATTGAGGCAGTGAGAAATGCCGCGGAGTTCGGCGTCGGTGTGTCCGCGGAGTAGTTTGAGGGCAACTTCCTTGCCCCCATCGCTGACGGCAAAATACACCTCCCCAAACCCTCCCTGGCCCACGCCTCTCTTGAGCGTGAAGCCATCGAGTGGTCGCTGGCCGGATCGGTAAGTGAATTTCATCGCGGTCATCACAACCCCCTCAACCCAGGGCGCAACGCCCCACTCAAGGATGATTCGTTCCGCAATTTCAGATATTGAGGGAAAAATTGGCCTGGACCGATCTGGTGACATTATAACGAGTTGGCTCGTCGGGGGTAATCCAGCCGACGTTGTCGATCTTGCGCGAACGGTTCGGTCTTGTTGGGGTAAGTCGTTCCGATTGGAAGCGTTGGCTTGTAAGTGACGCATGGCATTTCGCGGGAAGAGGTTAGCACAGGAAGCTTGTGAAGCTTCGCCGAACCCGTCATGACATTCGCCCTCACCCCCCAACCCCCTCTCCCGGGGGAGAGGGGGCTTTGATTGCTCCCCCTCTCCCCCGGGGAGCCGGGGAGAGGGGGTTGGGGGGTGAGGGCCGTGCAGAGTGTTGAGCTTGCTAGCAATTCGTCGGCCAGTTGGTTGTTTTACAATCTGTGTTTTTCAAAAATGAACGGGCGCATCGCAAAAGCGGCGAGGAATCTCTTTGATTGAGTTGCCAATGGCTCACTTCTGCGGTTGGCAGCGGTGGTGGTTCAGACGTACCATAAGCCTGACCACGGAGGATATTAATGAAGATTATCCTGGCGAACCCGCGGGGTTTTTGTGCCGGCGTGAACATGGCGATCGAGAGTCTCGAACGCGCTCTCATGCTGTACGGCAGCCCCATCTACGTCTACCACGAAATCGTTCACAATCGTCCCATCGTCGAGCGATTCCGCGCGCGTGGCGTGGTTTTCGTGGATGAGCTTTCCGAAGTGCCCCACGGCGGCACTCTACTCTATAGCGCCCACGGTGTTTCCCCGGTGATCCGTCAACACTCGACTGAACGCAAGTTGCGTGCGATTGATGCCACATGCCCCCTGGTCACCAAGGTTCACAACGAGGCGGTCCGCTTCGCGCGTGAGGGGTATACCATCATTCTCGTCGGCCATGAAGGTCACGATGAGGTGATCGGGACAATGGGTGAGGCACCCCAGAACATCGTTCTGGTCGAGGATGCGGACGATGTCGAAGCCCTGACTCTTTCGCCCGATGCGAAGTTGGCATTCCTCACGCAGACGACCCTGAGCGTGGATGAGGCAAAGATCGTGATTGATGCGCTGCGGAAGAAATACCCACAGGTTGTCGGGCCACACAAGGACGACATTTGCTACGCCACCCAGAACCGTCAGGAAGCCGTGCGGGATATCGTCCCCGAGGCCGATGTGGTGTTGGTGCTGGGCAGCCAGAACAGTTCCAACAGTCAGCGCTTGGCCGAACTCGCCCGCTCGGTCGGGAAATCCGCCTATCTGATCGATCGGGTGAATGAACTCCAGGATGCGTGGTTCCAATCAACCGACACGGTGTTGGTCACGGCGGGGGCCAGTGCTCCGGAAGATCACGTCCAGGATTGCGTTGAATACCTCCAGAAGAAATATGGTGCGGAAATCGAGTCCCGCGTGGTCCGGGAAGAACACGTCAACTTCCCGCTTCCCCGTGAACTCCGCGTTCTGACGAGTTGATGACCCAATGTCGCATTCCCTCTCTCCGAACATCGCGCCCAAGAAACGCCCGAGGCTGCCTCGCCGCTTTGGGCGGAAAGCTGGTTCGGAGGGCGACCGATGACCGAAGCGGAATGGAACGTAGCTTACGACCCGGCTGAGATGTTGCAGTCCCTCCGCCCTACCCAAAACGCCCACCAACTCTGGGAATACGTCAAGCATTGTTTGTATGGTATTGGTGCCGATGCCGCAGTGGATATGTTCCAAACCCATATCACAGGGAATATGGACCAACCTCAATTTCTCGCTTACCGCCGTGAACTCGAATTACAAGCCACGCAACGCTCAGGCGGAGGTTACAGCCAAGGTCGCAAACCAGTCAGCATCAATCAAGCCACACAAAAGGCGCGAGCGGCATTGGCGTCGCTTCAGCAGTCCCCTTGGGACGCAGCGGATCAGATCACTCAAGAGACTCGACACCAGCTTCAGCGTTCACAGTGCGAGTGGCTACGGTGTCTATTCGCTAA
>DASZJS010000791.1:0-4642 GCA_035947935.1 Gemmata sp.
GCCTGGAAGAAGTTGCTTGCCAATCGCGGTAAACGCGATCTTTACGTTATCCGAGAAGCTGAAGGATTAAACTTTGTGTCGGGGACGATCCTCAATGGGAATGAGGCAGGGGATATTCTGACCTTCGAGAAGGAAGATGGCGCAAAAGCCGAACTCCGCCTCTCCCGAGCAACCGGTGGGCTTGTGTTTGCCCAACCGCAGCCAACCCAAATTGCACCCACCTTGTGCAAGGTTTTCGATGTGTTTGGCAATGTCCTTGTCGCCCAGTCGCTCGAAATCAGTTCGGCTGGCGTGGTCGTCACAACAGTAAATGGTGCAGTCGTCAAATACCCGAGTTCAAAAGCCATTGCCAAGCTCGATTATTCCCAGGGCAATGTGGCGTATTTGTCCGACCTCGATCCACAAGTAGAGGTGCCGGAGATCGGCGTGGATGAGAAGGGACTCCGACTCAACGTGACTGCTCCCTTCATCAAGAATCGGGGTCTTTCCAACGAACCATTGAAGCTGGGCTCCGAGGTTTTCCCGCGGGGTCTCTCAATCGCGCCGGACTCCAAGTTGACCTTCAACATTGGTGGCGACTATCGCGAGTTCAAGGCAGTTGTTGGCGTTCAGGAAAACTCTCCCGATGCCGACCTCGAGGCCCGGCTGATCATCGAGACGGAAGAAGGCCGAATTCTGTTCTCCGAAGTCCTCAAGCGTAAAGACAAGCCAAAGTCTGTCGGGCTCGATGTCAAAGGGGTCAAGCAAATCCGGATCATTGTTGAAGCCGATTTGCCGGTAAACGGGAACCGTGTCATCCTGGCGGATGCCCGAGTCCAAAAGTGATTCCCCGTAGTGTGAACGCCGGAAATCTTGAAATCGTATAATGGAAGCACCACTCATGCTCCGTTCCATCTTTCCACGACTGACCAGACTCCGCCTGCTCACGGCAATCGCAATCCCCTCGGCACTGGCTCTTGGACTTGGGTTTGGTGCTGCTGGCATCGCACCACTCGCCGCAGCGCCGGTCGAAGTCGAGAAGAGCGTTCTCGATGCACAAACTGAGCGGATCGGAGCCATCAAGAAAGTCCACCCGGCGATTGTTGCGGTCTGTATGCAAGGCGGTCAGGGAGTTGGATCTGGGGTCGTCATCTCAACGGACGGTTATGCACTCACCAACTTCCACGTTGTGCAGCCGACCGGGCCACTGATGCAGGCGGGCCTTGCCGATGGAAATCTCTACGATGCCGTTCTGGTCGGTCAGGATAAAGTTGGGGATGTCGCACTGATCCGACTCCTCCCAAAAGAGAAAGGCAAACCATTTCCATTCGTCCAACTGGGCGACAGCGACAAGATGCGCATTGGCGACTGGTCGCTGGCAATGGGCAACCCCTTTTCTCTGGCGATGGACTTCACACCGACAGTGACCTACGGGGTCATCAGCGGCACGAACCGCTATCAGCCGCCCGAAGGGAAAGGACTGCTGGAATACACCGACTGCATCCAGATCGAGACATCGATCAACCCCGGCAACTCGGGTGGACCACTCTTCAATATGCAGGGAGAACTGATCGGGATTAACGGCCGCGGTTCATTCGAGAAACGAGGACGGGTCAACTCCGGCGTGGGTTATGCGATTTCGATCAACCAGATCAAAAACTTCCTCGGCCATATGCGTGCGGGAATCGATACCGACCATGCCACGCTTGGGGTTGCAGTAGGAACGCAGTCGGAAGATGCTCCCCTCTCGCAGATGGTCATCAAGCAGGTACTCGATGACAGCGATGCCTTCCGCCGTGGGCTCCGGGAAGGGGATCAGTTGGTGAAATTTGCAGGGCGAAACGTCACCAGCACGAATCAGTACAAGAACATACTCGGCATCTTTCCTAAAGGATGGCGAGTTCCCATCACCATTCGTCGGGCCAACCAACAGCACGAAGCACTCGTTCGCTTGATGGGCAACATGCCGACGGAGAGGGAAATGGAGCCGAATGGACAGCCAGAGCCCAAACCAATTCCCGCTCCAGCCCCAGTCGCGCCCAAGGGAGGCAGCACTGAGGCCACGAAGATGTACGAGACGCGGAAGGGATACGCAAACTGGCACTTCAACGTCATCGAACGCGATAAATTGCTCACAGAAGCCAAGAAACACGGCGACTTCACCACTGTTCCTGGAGCGTGGATCGCCGAAGGCACCTACGACATGGGCGGCGATCGAAAGGGTGGTTTACGCTTCGAAGTGACCGAGGGGAGGGATGATGCCAACCCGATCGTGGATCTGAAGCTTAATATCGAGCAGAAACTCGCACCACTCACAGACAAAGACCTGACGCTTCAGCGTGAGCCGATCGGGAGCGGCGGGCTGATGATGGCCCTGTACCACTATCACCGCTTGCTGACCGTCGGCGTAAAGGGTTTTGAGGCCAGTTTTGCCCACGGTGGGAACGAACCCTTCTACCCCTATCCTGTCGATGGCTCTGCGCCGAAATCTCTCGCGGCTCAACGTGTCGATTGCGCGGTCCTGCGGACCAAGCATGGATCTGTCGAGTGTAAGTGGTACTACTCGCTCAAGGATTACCAACTGCTGGGATTTGAGACCTTATTGACGAAGGAAACCGATCCCTGTGAGGTCTACTTCTACGACTACAGGCTCGTCGATCAGAAGGAACTGCCGCACCGGATTGAAGTTCGTTATGGAGACAAGCGGTACGCGATTCTGACCGTGAATAAGTACACCTTGAACAAGAAGTGATAACTGAGTGAAAAGTTTCCAGGGGCGACACCCCCCTGTGAGTCTTGATGCCCGCGATTCACCCTCCAACATAGCGATACCGATGTCCACTCGATTCTGCACTCTGGCATGTACTCTCGTGGCGATGGCTCTGACCCCGGCTGTCGTGGTCGCCGCGGACCCACTCAACGAGGTCGCGGAAAAAGCCAATCAAAAGTTGGTGAAACTGTTTGGGGCGGGCGGCTTTTCCCGACTCAACAACTTCGGAACCGGAATCATCATCAGCCCGGAAGGGCATATTCTTACTGTTGCCAGTCAATTGCTCGATACTTCTGATCTCGTTGTCCATCTCTACGACGGGCGACGTCTGAAGGCTCAGGTGATCGTGGTCGAACCCGAACTCGATGCAGCGATCATCAAGATCCGGATCGAAGGGAAGAAACTCGATGATCCAAATGGTCTCGATCTGGCTTATTTCGACTTCATGGAGGCTGCCAAACGACCGCACGCGGAGGCTGGAGACTGGGTATTGGCGTTGAGCAATACTTTCGAGATCGCTCTGAGGGATGAACCCTTGAGTCTCCAGCGTGGAGTTGTGATGGCATATACCAAGCTTGCCGGTCGCCGCGGTGTATTCGATTTTCCTTACACGGGCGATGTTTACATCGTGGATGCAATCACGAATAACCCTGGATCAGCGGGTGGCGCGCTCCTCGATCGCAAGGGGAATCTCCTCGGCGTGATTGGGCGAGAAATTCGCAACGTCCAGACTGACACTTGGATGAACTACGCCATCCCGGTCAATGCCAAGGTGGATGTCAAAGTCAAGGAGACAACGAAGGACAAGGACGGGAAGGAGAAGGAGGAAGAGAAGACAATCACCATTTTGATGACCGAGTTCATCTCGAAAGGGATGAAGGGCGAGTACAAAGCGACCAAGCGCGATCGCCGAGCCGTTGGGGAAGGCGGCTATCACGGGATCGTTTTCGTTCCCAATATTCTGGAACGGACACCGGCTTACGTTGAGGATGTGGAACCCGGTTCCCCGGCGGCCAAGTGTGGACTTCGCCCCGACGATCTCGTCAGTTTCGTGGACGGAGAGCCGATCGTGAGCATCAAGGCGTTCAACGAGTGGATGAAGAAAAACACCAGACCCGGGACTGTGATTCGCCTGGAAGTCCGGCGAGGCGAAACACTCCAGCCAATTGAGATGACGCTTGGAAATCACCCTGCCAAGCCGAAACCACCACAACCGGCACCGGTGCCGAAGGCACCATGAGTGCGATAGGCGAGCCGAAAGCATAAGCGACGGGTTTGGGCGAGAGGCAGGAAAAGCATACCAGTAGGACGGCCTTCCCAGGCCGTCACGACGGCCTGGGAAGGCCGTCCTACTCCGAAACCAAGTCCTGCCACTCGCCTTAAAGACCAACCACCAGAATCCAACTACTCGACGGGTCTCCACCGATGACAGCATTTCCTCGATACTCTCTCCTTTGGGTTGCGGTTGTTGCTTTTTTTCAGTCGGCAACTGCCGTTCGTGCAGTGGATGTGAACGAGGCAACCGAGAAAGCGATGAAGGCGGCGTCAGCAATGGTCGCCCCAACGATCGTGAAAATCGAGACAGCAGGCGGTGCCGAAGTCGTGGGTGGGAAAAAGGGAGGTGGTGGTCCACCGCAACCTGGTCTTCGCAAGGGTACGGGCCCAACCACGGGGTTGATCGTGGCTCCGGATGGATTCATCATCACAAGCGCCTTCAACTTCGCGAACAAGCCCACGGATATCTTCGTGACGATCCCGGGTCGCACTCGACTTGTGGCCAAGGTTATTGCCAACGATCAGACCCGGATGCTGACCTTGCTGAAAGTGGATGCGCAAAACCTGCCAGTTCCAACACCGATCATGAAGAAAGAAATAGAGATCGGGCTCTGGGCG
>DASZJS010000792.1:0-3300 GCA_035947935.1 Gemmata sp.
AGCGACCGATCCCATCGCTCTCTACGCCGTACTCCCGGAGGGCTTTGAGTACCTCCAGGCCAACGAAAATGGCTCTTTCAGTGCGACCAACCGCGCGGTGGGATGGAAGCTGGCCGGTCTGCCTCCCGGCGGCACCAAGACCGTCAGTCTGAAACTGCGAGCTGCGACTGCTGGCGATGGGTTGCTTCGGACCATAGCCCAGGCAATGCCAGAAGCCCCGGTTATCGGAACGGCGGGGGCTGGTGGAGCGCCGGTTCGCCCGACGGGACGCGTGTTGGAAGCGAAGACCGAAACCGCAATCAAGGCCGAAGGTGTTGCCGCGATCAAGTTCGAGGTGACCGATCTCGAAGATCCGGTTGAGGTCGGCAAGGAAGCGATCTACGAGATCAAGGTGACGAATCAGGGAACCGGACCCTGCACCAACGTCCAGCTTGTGGCTGCTCTCGCTGAGGGGACAAGCTACACAGGCTCCAGTGGTCCGAGCCAGATCAAGGCCCAGGGTCAGCATCTGGTATTCGACCCCATCCAAACACTCGGGGTCAAGGGCGAAGTGGTGTACCGGGTTCGTGTTCGCAGCACAGCGGCGGGCGATCTCCGGTTCCGGGTGCAACTCACGTGCGATCAGATTCGCACTCCCGTTGTGAAAGAGGAGAGCACGAGCTTCTACAAGGAGTGACCCATCGGAGGCGGGAAGCAAGACACTCTCGGAATCGGGGATCGTCGAGTGTCTTGTGATTCCACCCGGCAATATCCAGAAAGTCCGCAGCCTGCTTTGGATTGCGGATGTCATCGTGATGGGTTGGACGACTCAGTGATTGGAGTGGGGTGTTAGCTTCGGGAGCTTTGTCAGTGGAGCATAGCCCTCTAGGCCATGCTCTGCAGATAAAGGCAACTTCGATGTTTGCGGGGGCAGATATCGGGGTTGATGGGGGCTGGGTAGCGTTGATAAATTCCGACGGCTTCGCGACCAGGTGGGCAGTGAAAACATGGTCAACCAGGTCAGGGGGAAGGAGTCCGTTCATGAGCGCTGGACGTGCGCAGCAAAAGGAAAAGAGTGCTACGGGGGTTCACATCCGATGGATGATCCGCAGGGATATGCCGGAAGTGATGCGAACCGAACGAGCCTGTTTCGAGTATGCCTGGACCGAGGACGACTTTCTCCGATGCCTCCGACAGCGGAACTGCATCGGGATGGTTGCCGAGGAAAACGATGTGGTGGCGGGGTTCATGATTTATGAATTGCACAAGACACGGCTGAATGTTCTCAACTTCGCCGTTCACCCCGCGGCCCGCCGGATGGGTGTTGGTGGATTGCTGGTTGCGAAGTTAGTGTACAAGCTCATCTCGCACCACCGCCAGAAGATTACGCTCGCTGTTCGGGAGCGAAATCTGGCCGCCCAGATGTTTTTCCGCAGCCACGGGTTCCAGGCAACAAAACTGCTCCGGAACTACTACGAGGATAGTGGCGAAGATGCTTATCAAATGGAGTTTCGGGCTCCGCTATTTGATCCTCTTGAGGGGTTCGGAACGGCGGTGAACCGACTTGCCAATTACCAGTGATTCGTCGATGGTCCATAGTCCGCGGTCAATGGTCCATAGTCAAGAATGTGATTTATTCGTGCTAATGTGCGGGCTGCAGAGCTTTGAGAATCGCACGTTCTCGTTCTGAATGCTGACTAATGGCTATGGGCCATCGCCTAATGGCTAATTGACCAATGCGTGGGGGACGGCCGATGAGTGAGGCAGAACGCAAGCGATGGTGGCGTTACGTGGCTATCGCTGTTGTGGGCGGAGGGCTTGCTATTGGCGGTTGGGTTAAGTTCATGCGCCCAGCCACTGCGGAGCCCGTTGCCAAACTCACTGCCGCGGTGGACGATCAGCCGTATCCCGACCGGGGTACGTGGTCCCGGTCATCGCGCCAAGTGAATCAATCGGCCGTTCAACCTCCAGGGGATGTGATACTTGCTGCCGGGACGCTGCCGCAGATCCCAGCTCTTCCAGGTGCTTCCGGACCAGTAGTCCCCGGGGTTGTGCCTGGAATACCGAACCTGATTCCACCGCCAGCCGACTTTGGAACAACGGGACCGCATGATCTCGATGCGGGTTTGATGGGGACCGGAACGCCGCTAACGGCGCTCCCACCCATTCCAGGTTCGGAAGGGATCCAACCGACGAATCCGACTCCCAATCCCACGATTCCATCGATTTCGCCACAGCCGATCGGACCACCGGCTGGCTTTGGCATCCCACCGGCTCCGCCTGTGCCGGCACTCCCAGCTATACCCGGCCCGACAACATCGATGAATAATCAGGTGACACAGGGCGTTCCAGTAAATAGCTCAGGAATTGCCCCACCTCTCGATCTTGCCCCGGTGACCCCACCGATACAGTTCCCGGATACGATTCAACCCGTTATGCCAGTACGACCGGATTTTGGCTTGCAAGGCGGGAACGGAGGGATTACTGTCAAAACGGAAAACCCACCGTTAAGTGGGGGTTCTGTGCCGAGCTTTCCGGGTATGCAGCCAACAATACCTGTGCAGAGTGTAGGGCAAACCGCGATTCCACTACCGGGCGGTAATGCAGGGCAATCCCCCATCCCAGTGGTGGGCATTCCCAGCGCACCACCGATAACGGTGCCTGATCGCCCGAAGCCAGTCGAGGGTTTGTTGCTGCACTCCGAGAAGGATGCTTTCTCATTGCCGACTCAGATTCCACATGATCCCAATACTCCTGGAGATAACATCATGCTTAAACGTCACCAACAAGCTGCTGCCCTTGCCCTATTGGGTGGTATGTTCCTGGCTCCAGCGATGCCAGTGCATGCGGTCGACCCACCGAAAGACGACATAACTGCATTGAAAGGCCAGATTGAGGAAGCGAACAAGAAGTTGGAAGCGATCCAGAAGGATCTCAAACAATTGACTGAGACGCTCAATGGTAAGAAGGATGAAAAGGGCGCGCCGTTACTTGCCGATCAGAGTGTCCTTGGCCAAATAATCTCCTTACGAGAGAAGCTGGAAAAGATCGACAAAGATCTGACTGCATTTAAGAATCAGACGTCTTCGTCCTCGCTTCGCCCACAGATACCAGTCAACCCAATCGTGGATCCAAGGGCCGGGAAAGGGATGGTTCGGGTGGTAAACGATTATCCGGTCCAGATTTCGATGGTCATCAACGGGATTTCACACAAAATCCCGCCGTCCATGGCACTCGACTTCGACGTCCAGGCGGGCGAGTTCAGCTACCAGTTGCTTGAATCCGGGGCTGCTCCCACCAAGAGCTACATCAAGGAGAAGG
>DASZJS010000793.1:0-5086 GCA_035947935.1 Gemmata sp.
TGTTGTCCCAGCCTTTCAGGCTGAAATCAAAACATCTTCTTCAATCCTTGCCGAATCTAACGGATCATTACCAAATACCTCAGAACTTCCCCAGCATCGACTTCGCGCTTTCCAAACACCCCGCATCATCGTTGTCATCCAGCGCTGCGAAACGCTCGTGGATGCGGCGATAGGCCAGCTTCAGGAAATACTTGCCCGAGGTCACATCCGCAAAGGAATCGGCGGCGGTCGCCTTGCCGTTGCTCGCGGCCTTTGTCAGCAGGTAATCGAGCCGACTCAAAACGCACGCGCTCACATACAGGTCGATGGCAATATCCGCGATCCGCTCGTGAACGAGTTGCGCTTGCACGAAGTTCGCCTCGTCCTTGAGCCCCATGAAGACGTGCGGCAGCTTCAGCCCGAAATCGCGGACGAGCTTGCCGAGTGTCTGGGCATCATCCTGCAATTCCTGGGATCGCACGGGAACCTCGGGCGTGCCGGTCGTCAGCCACGGAGCCGTCAGCTTGCCGAGAACGCCAATCGATTGACCGAGCTTCCGGAAACTCCAGCGCCCACCCAGCATGTCATCGCGCAAACCCTTCAAATACTCGCCCGGCCCACGGCATCCCACCACGGCGATAAACGCCTTCAACACATCGTTCGCGCCTTCGCCGATGGTGTTGATCCGCGCATCGCGCATCCATCGCTCGATGGGCTGATCCGCAAAGTAGCCTTTCCCACCCCAGACCTGAAGCGTGTCGTTCACGATGGTCCAGAGGTGTTCCGTGGCAAACACCTTGAGGATGGCCGTTTCCAGCATGTAATCGGGCGAACCCTTGTCGATGAACGCTGCACATTCGGCGGTTGCGGCTTCCATTGCAAACACATGAGCCGCTGCAAACGCAACCTTCTTCTGAACGAGTTGAAACTCCGCCAGCGGTTGCTGGAACTGCACCCGCTTCTTGGCGTGTTCCGTCATCGCCTTGATACAGGCCTTGCCATGCCCCGTGCATGTGGCTCCGAAGGTCACGCGGCCAAAATTCAACACAGTCAGTGCGGCTTGAAGTCCACGCCCGAGTTGCCCAAGGACATTCTCCTTCGGCACGCGCATGTTCGTGAAGCGCATCTTCCCCGTGGCCGTGCCGCGGATGCCGCATTTCGGAGCCCGCTTCTCGATGACCTCAAACCCCGGCATATCGGGCGTTACCAGGAACGCCGTGACCTTGCTCTTGCCCGAGGAGTCCTTGGTGCGCGCCATGACGGTGAGGATGTGAGCGATCCCGCCATTGGTGATGTAGTGCTTGGTGCCGTTCAACAGATAGGCCGAACCATCTTCAGTGAGGGTCGCCGTGGTCTGGACGTTGGCGGCATCCGAACCGGCCTCCGGTTCGGTCAGAGCAAACGCGCAGAGTTTCGATCCATCGAACAGCCCAGGCAACCACTTCTCCTGCTGCTCCTTGTTGCCGAACAACACCAGGGCACGACAGCCGATCGAGTGGTGAGCATTGACGAAGACGGCAACGCTGGCATCGTGCCCACCGAGGATTTCCACTGTCTTGAGGTACTGTTGCTGACCGAACCCCGTGCCGCCGTATTCTGTTGGGATGGTGAGTTTATACACCCCCAGATCGGCCAGTCCCTTCACCACGGAATCGGGGATCATCGCATCCCGGTCAATCTGCATGTGATCGATATGGGCATCGGCAAACGCCTTCACCTTGCCGGCAATCTCATCGGCCGCGGCCTGCTTCTCGGGCGACAGAGTGGGGTATGGGAACAGCAATTCACCCTTGAACTTGCCGAAAAAGAGCGCCTTCGCGAACCCGACATCGGACCCGGCAATCAACTCCTCGACTTGCTTTTTCTGTTCGGTAATCTGCTGGGCTGTGAGCGCCATGAAATACCCCCGTGGGTGAAACGTGAAGAGAGGGTCGGGGTTACCTGATACCTCTATTCTACCATCCCCTGCAACCCGAAAGCGGAACATGCGACCGTGCCAGTGGTTTCGGAAGGCGTAGAATTAGTTTCGACCGCCCTCACCCCCAACCCCTCTCCCGGCGGGAGAGGGGGGAAGATTTGCTCCCCTCTCCCGCCGGGAGAGGGGTTGGGGGTGAGGGCAATTTGGTTCCCCCCGGAGCAACCGCATTGAGCGTCGATCACGACCGCATTCGCCGGGCAGTTCGCGAGATCCTGGCGGCCATCGGCGAGAACCCGGATCGTGAGGGGTTGCTCGAAACCCCCGACCGGGTTGCCCGAATGTATGCCGAGATCTTTAGCGGCTTATCCGACGACCCCGCCGTTCATTTGGCTCGAACCTTCACGCAAAAGCACGATGAAATGGTGCTGGTCAAGGATATCGAGTTCGCTTCCTGCTGCGAACATCACTTGCTCCCCTTTACGGGCAAGGCTCACATTGCCTACCTACCGAATGGAAAGATCGTTGGGCTATCGAAACTGGCCCGCGTGGTGGATGCGGTCGCTCGACGACCGCAGGTTCAGGAGCGAATGACCGAAACAATCGCCGATCTGCTCGTGACGCATCTCAAAGCGCGTGGGGTTGGGGTGATTGTGGAAGCAAACCACAGTTGCATGACAATCCGCGGCGTTCGCAAGCCCGGAGCCATGACCATCACCAGTTCCATGCGCGGCGGATTCCTGGACAATCCGGCAACTCGCGCTGAGATGTTATCGCTGGTGTTTGGAGGGGTCAGGTAGAGGGTCAAAACAGAAAAAGATTAGCCGCAAAGAAGCACAAAAAGCACAAAAAGCAGCAGAAAAGAACAGACGAAAGCAGTTACTGTCTTTTTTGTATTATTTGTGCTTTTTGTGCTTCTTTGCGGCTAATCTCTTCTTCGATTCATTTTGCGACTACTTCCCCGCAATCTGCTGCAAGATCGTTGGATCCTGGATCTCCTTGTCTCGCGCCAAAAGCATTACCTTGGAAACAACCTCGGCCGTCCGGGGATCATCGTCAGCGAACGGTAAAAATAACCTGCCGCGATGCTGAGCATTAACCGGCACAACGCACAGCGAGCCCCCGGGTTGCTTGTGGACAACGCCGCTGCCGAGATGAACGGAATACCGGCCGTACTCGCCCTGAATTAGCGCGTGCCGACTCTCTAGTTTCACGTTATCCAGCTTCAGTAGCTTGCAGGTTTCGCGCAACAGGTCGGCCCGCATCTCCATTGTCGATTGCGTCGCTTCCGGATCGACCCCACCGACATGCGCAACGCTGACGACCAGGTCGAGATCGCGCATCACTTCGCTAAAGATGACCTTCGGCACATCCGCCAGGAGCAGTCGCTTCCAATCGCCGCGGCGATGGAACACGGCTTCGCCAATGGCAGGGGCCGAGACATCGGCAGGCGTGGACCAGCCATGCTGCAACGATACGTGGACAACGAGGTTGGCATCCCGATACAGCTTGCTGATGCCATCGCGGGTGGACCAGCCACGACTTGAGAACAGGGCTTTTGCCTGATTCTCGTTCACCTGCTGTCCGGAATAACGGCGAGATTTATCGCCATCTTCCTTCTCGGCAGGCGTCAGGACATACACTTCGCGGAAAACCTGTTTGAACGGTTGCAGTCGCTCGGCTCGGAAGCACTCCGACTGCCATTCGTGCCAGTCGCCCGCGGTCACGAAATCGAGAGGGTGGGCAATCGTCCACAGATCGCTGGCCTTGATCGGCATGGTCTTGCCATCCCAGTTCTTGAGACTGGTACCGTCCTTGGTGGCATAGCCCATTCCCGATTCTGTCTTCAGCACCAGCCGATTGAGCAATGGCCGCACCAGGGCATGTCCCATCAGGGTTTTGAGTTCTGCCGCCTGGAAGCGATCGCCAGCGCACATCGCCTGTTCCAGCGAACGCTTCGTGTTCGATACGGTGCGAGTGAGGGTCTTTTTCCGTTCGAGAAGCTCAACCACCTTCTGATTTTTCTTCGCATCAGGGGGCAGCGATTTGAGTGGCTTCCCATCCTTGGTTTGCGTGAGTTCCAGTGTGCCAAGCGCGGTTAGTTCCAGCGATACAGAGACATTCTTGACCGCCACTGCAACGGGACCTTTACCCAGATCGGCGACTTCGCGTGCCGTGACTGCCCACTCCAGGCGAACGGGATCGGGGAACCCAGCCGTCACGGCAAGGTTCTCCAGCCCGAGCCGTGCAACCTGGAGTGCTGGTTCCTTCGAGAGCGAACTCAGCCCCCGCGCATACCGCTCGTATTCCTTCAGCACCTTGTAGCGATCGCCCAGTTCGGCTTCCTTCTTGGCGAGATCCTCCGGCAACGGCAACAAGCCCAACAGACGCACGGACTCCTTGAGATTCTTGGTGCGAATTTCGGAAACGAGATCCTTTTTCTTGGTCCGGCCCAGCAATACATCAGCAAGGCGTGCGGCTTTCTTGTGCCCCTGGCCGTAACCGAGGAACTTGGCCGCGTCTTCGATACTATCCCAGCGTTTGGCATTACCAACGGCTGCGTAAGCCTGGTGGAACCAGGCCACATCAATCAGACCATCCGCGCGTTGCTCAGCGCTCAGATTCGTTCGAGCCTTGACAATGATACTCCAGGGATTCTCGGGTTCTTCCTTTCGTTCTCCGGACGTTTCCTCATCGGAATCGATGTCGGAATCGATCGAGTCATCATCGTCATGCTGGCCACCGGAACCGAGCTGGCCGCTCCACGAGTTATTCGTGTGCGCGATGAACCAATAGACGGCTTCCTCGTAGCCTGGCCATTGAATCGCAGCGGCCGCATGAACCACCCAGCGCGGATTGACAAGGCCGAGTTCCACAATGCGGTCGATTTCAAACTTACCGGTGGCCACAGCAGACTTCACGGCCACAGCAAACGCTTCCGGCGTGTCTTCTGGCAGCGGTAGTGTCTGCCGGATCAACATGGTCAATATGGAAGGCTTGTTTTCGCTCTGCCCATAAGCTGCCTGCTTGGCGAATCCATGCTTACCGAGCGCTGCGATCAGAGCAATGAGCCTATCGAGGCCGACGACCCGAAGTATGGCAGATGCCGCTTTCGTGGCGTCCGTGGGTGTCTCGCCACGTGCAAGCTCGATCTCGATGATGCGATCGACAACTGCGGTCACCGCCGCCCGC
>DASZJS010000794.1:0-3576 GCA_035947935.1 Gemmata sp.
CAGCACGCCCGTGGGATCTCCCTCCGGTCAGCGTCACGATAGGCTGTCAGCAGATTACTGTAACCCAGGGTACGCACAGGGGACGTGTTGGATTTGTTCGCCGCGGGAATAGCGTTACGATGGTGTCGATTGAACCGACGTTTCATGTCCTCCGCGGTCGTGGAGACGGGTTCTTCAGTGTGGTTTTCCCCAGCCCCAATGAACCTGTCACTCGAACGCTGAAGCATAACGGAAGGATCGAGTTATCGAGCGGTACCGGGTTATCCTGGATGAGAGCGGACCTATTCGTGAGCGATCACCCTTACTACGCGCTCACCGACTCGGATGGTCGTTTCACCTTCGATCGTGTTCCGATGGGCAAGGTAGAGTTGGTTGTGTGGCTTCCCAACTGGGAAGCCGGTCGTCCAATCCGCGAGCCCGAGAGTTCGATCATCGCCCGTCAGACCTACGCTACTCCATTTGAACGGGTGACTCCGCTAACCATCGCGCGGGGACAGGTCACAGAGTTGGACGTATCTCTTCCGTGAACCCGTCTGGTACTACGCCGTTAGATTTGACCCGGGGTGGCATGAGATGGGTTGGTTTTCAGCCTGAAGGGCTGGGACAACATAGCCCAGGGCAACGCCCTGGGTCTTATGGTTGCTTGACAATCCAGCCTGAAGGGCTGGGACAACGAGTCCTTCCACAGCAGCAAACCTCGCAGGAGTGGTAAATGAAGATGAACGCACTGTCGCACCCCTTCAGGGTGCATATGGTTTTTGACAACATTCCCAGGGCGTTGCCCTGGGCTACGTTGTCCCAGCCTTTCAGGCTGAAATCCAAACACCCTCTTCACCCCTGCCGAATCTAGCAGAATAGTAAGAGGGGGAAACGTGATTGACAGGGGTCGAGAGCAAGCAGAAGATGTTGCGAAGTTGACGCCCATCTCAGAGCAGCAGTCATCAGGGACTGATTGGCAAAACATCTCTTAAGGAGCTTAACGATGCGAACATCCGCTTGGATCCTCGGTTTTCTGCTACCACTTTTCAGTGGAGCGAGTTTCTCTGCGGACGAGAAATCGGGTGTTAACGACGAAGGCTTCATCCAGAGTTGGCTTGTTTTGGCTCCGATTCCGCTCGCAGCGAATCAGAGCGGCGAAGATGGCTTGGCGAAAGACCAACTGAAAGACGAAGCCAAACTCAAACCGAAGGTTGGGGACAAAATCAAAGTCGGCGACACGGAATTGACTTGGAAAGAATACGTTGCCAAGGAACATTTGCTCGATTTCAATGACTTCTTGGGAAAAGTAACCGAAGACAGCGTCGGCTATGCGGTCACGTTCATCGTGGCACCGGAAGAACTCAAAGGTATCAAGATGAAGACTGGTAGCGACGATCAATGCAAAGTCTTCCTCAACGGCAAAGAAGTTTTCAAATATACAGACGAACGCGCATTAGACAAGGACGATGACACGACAGAAGTCACACTCAACAAGGGCGTCAACGTGCTGGTCGTGAAAGTTGTCAATGTAAAGGAAGATTGGTCCTTCTGCGTCCGCTTCACCGACAAAGACGATAAGCCAATAACGAAGTTGCAATCGAAGACGAGCGAGTAACTTAATCGCCAGAGGCGAGTGTAAAGGGATCAACGTGGATCGCCTCACTCGCCTTTGCAGCTTTGACGTATTCCACGCGGACATCCCTTCAACCACCACCCAAATCTGAAGCACGCCCAAAGTTTGAAGCGAAACAAGCGATTACCCGCCTTCACCACATCGCAACCTTTCCCACATCAACTCCTCACCCCTTGCCTTTCGTCCGGAACCCGGCCACAATGCCGTGAGAGTTCAGGGGACGAACATGCTCATCTACCCCGCCATCGACCTGCTCAACGGACGCTGCGTCCGGCTTAGGCAGGGCGATTATTCGCGGGAAACCGTCTTTTCCGACGACCCAGCAGCAGTTGCTAGACGCTGGGTCGAACTCGGAGCCGACCGACTCCATATCGTCGATCTCGATGGCGCCAAGGCCGGGAAGCCAGTCAATGGCCCCGTCATTCGCAAAATCGTTGAAACAAGTGGAGTACCCATTCAACTCGGCGGTGGACTTCGCACCGATAACGATCTCGCCGCGGCGTTTGACTGGGGGGTTCGCTGGGCCGTTCTTGGCACTCGGGCACTTCAGGCTCCGGCGTGGGTGCGATCCAGCGCGGAGCGCTTCCCTAACAGAATTGTCCTTGGGATCGATGCGAAAGATGGATTCGTTGCCACGGAGGGCTGGCTTGCGGTTTCACAAGTGAAAGCAATCGATCTCGCGAAGCAGGTGTCGGATGTTCCCTTGGCAGCCGTGGTTTATACCGACATCGCCACGGATGGCATGATGAGCGGTCCAAACTTCGATGCACTGGAGGCGCTACAGGTAGCGATTTCGTTGCCCGTCATCGCCAGTGGCGGAGTTTGTTCCCTGGATCACGTTCGGCAGTTGATGGAGGCCGGAACGCCGGGCTGCATCATCGGTCGCGCGTTGTACGAAGGTGCGATTGATCTGTCGGCTGTCCTGGCTCTATCCCGGACGGCGACCAGACTCGACAGGCGACTCCTTTGATGTGCTGTTCCACAGCGGATTCCCGCCGTTAGGCACACCGCCGAGCCACCTCTTCCTCTGGCCGCCACCGCCGGTGGGCAATGCCGCCCACCCTTGTGGATCGGGCCATTCCTTCAAGCGCGGAGGGAACTCGGGACGGAAGAAGCGAGAGCAACGCAAGGTTTTCGGTTCTTTCGTTCCACACTCGGAGTTCCGCGTTCCGCGCTGGAGAGACGCGAAAACGTCTCGAACTTTGAATGCCCGCATTGTGAACTTCAAACAATGCCTCCTTTCCCAACCTGAGGGCCACATCATGCCTGTCAAACATCTTGTCGAGAACGTCCGGGACATTGCACTCGTAGGGCACCGTGCCGCGGGCAAGACCAGCCTGGCCGATGCCCTTTTATATGAAGCTCACGCGGTTGAACGGATGGGTAGCGTCGACGATGAGACTTCGATCTCCGATTACGACGATGAAGAGCATAAACACCGCTTCTCAATCGACACTTCTGTTCTCCACGCCGATCACGAAGGCAAACACCTGAATATCCTCGATGCTCCGGGTTATCCGGATTTCATTGGGGCTGCCCTGGAAGCACTCTCCGCAGTTGAGACTGCGGTTGTCGTGGTTTCCGCTACAAACGGGATTGAGGTGAACACCCGCAAGATGTTTGCAGAGGCCACCAACCGTGGACTCTCGCGCGCGATCGTGATTAACAAACTCGATGCCGAGAAGATCGACCTTGCCGGGATCATCGAGAGTATACAGACGACATTCGGCAAGAACTGCGTGCTGTTCAACGTTCCCAATGCAGTCGGACCAGAATTCGGGCGTGTGATCTGCCTCCTCGATCCACCGGCCGATGTTCCGAAGACATGTCCAGTGGATGTAACGACGATCCGCACGCAATTGATTGATGCTGTGGTCGAATGCGATGAAGCACTCACCGAGAAGTATCTCACCGAGGGAGCGGTTTCGGTTGCAGAACTGGAAGCCGATATCACGAGAGCACTC
>DASZJS010000795.1:0-7325 GCA_035947935.1 Gemmata sp.
ATCGTGGCTGACTCAGACCCCGCTCGCGAGTACGAGGAAACACTACACAAAGCTGCCGGACTGCTACAAGCATTGTCGTAAACCGGTTGCCTTCCGCCATCCTGCCAACCGCTCCGGGCAACAGCCCGACAGATAACAACCATGATCCTCGAAGGACTGGTCACAACGCTCGATCCAGATGGATCACCTCACCTCGCCCCCATGGGACCACGAGTCGCGGACGATTTCACGCGATTCACGCTCCGCCCGTTTCCAACTTCCCATACCTACCAGAATCTACTCCGAGATAGGCAAGGCGTGTTACACGTTACCGACGATGCACTGTTATTGGCGCGTGCAGCAATCGGAACGGTGAAACCGTTCCCAGCAGTGCGGCTAGCGGAGCGGACTAAGGGATTCGTGCTTATGGACTCGTGCCGCCATTACGAATTCGTTGTGCGCTCGGTGGATGATTCCACCGAGCGAGTGAGCATTGAGGCCGAGATAGTTTGCGCGGGACGAACGAGGGATTTTTTTGGTTTCAACAGGGCAAAACATGCCATCGTCGAGGCAGCCATCCTCACGACGCGGTTGCACTTCCTGCCACTGGAGCAGGTCGCAGCCGAGTTCCGCAAATTCCGGGTGATTGTCGGCAAAACGGGTGGGCCGGCAGAACATGAGGCAATGGATTTACTCGAATCGAAACTTCGAGAAGCGGAGGCGGGCCGATGATGACCCGCATTGTGGCTCCTAGCCGACTGCACTTCGGACTCTTCCATGTCCCCACTGGTGGCGAACAACTTCCCGGAGAGCGAGCGTTCGGCGGCGTCGGTCTCATGATCGATACACCGGGCGTGGTGGTCAGCGCCAGGCCAGCGGAGATGTGGCAGTTCGAGGGACCGCTCGCAAGCCGGGCGCAGTCATTCGCCATCCAGTTTATGCAGACTCTTCCCGAGACGAACCGCCAACCGTTCCAGGTATTGGTTGAGCGATGCCCAACGGAACATACTGGCCTTGGAGTCGGGACACAACTTGGGCTGGCGGTGGCGAAGGCACTTGCCGTGGGAACTGGGTTGTCAAACTCAGCATCCATCGCACTTGCGACCAGGATTGGCAGGGGCGAACGGTCGGCGGTCGGGGTGTACGGTTTCGATCGAGGAGGATTACTGGTCGAGAAGGGAAAACTTCCCGGAGAAGATCTCTCACCGATCGTGTCGCACACCAACCTGCCCGATTCGTGGCGGGTGGTATTACTCATCCCGCCGAGCCCTACCGATTGGCACGGTTCCCAGGAGCGGCTTGCCTTTGCAACCGCGACAAGCGGAAACCGGGAAGCTCTTCAGCGATTAGCCGATAACGCCATTCTTCCAGCCGCCCGGGCTGGCGACCTGGTTACGTTCGGCGATGCGGTGCATGAATTCAACCGATTGGCTGGCGAACCATTCGCGGCCAACCAAGGAGGTTGCTATGCTTCGCCAGCCATTGCGGAACTGATCGCAAACCTGCGTCAACTGGGTATTCGCGGAGTTGGACAGAGTTCGTGGGGACCGACGGTATTCGCAATCGTTGGCGACAGCGAGAGCGCGTTGTCCTTGGTGCGGCGATTTCGGAATCGATTACCGGTTTTCGTGGCGCGGGTATCTGCCGGACATCGGGCGGAACGACAGTGAAATGGTTATAGCGTTGTTCGATTAGCTGTAAGATAGTTGCTCCGCTGTCTTTCACAACCTCATCGCTCAACGAACCACACAACGCTCCGGGAACGCCTATCATAAGGGCATGAACCAGCCACCTCCCTGGCTCGACCCAAGAACCGCATACATCCATATTCCCTTTTGCGCCCACCACTGTGGATATTGCGACTTCGCGGTTAGCGCTGGACAGGACCATCTGATCGGGCATTACCTGGATGCACTCACTCAAGAGTTGGGGACGCTCGGTAAGCCTCGCGCTGTGGAGACGCTCTTTATCGGCGGCGGCACTCCAACCTACTTGAACGCGGATCAACTCCAGCAACTACTGGCTACCATCAACCACTGGCTTCCATCGCCTCGCGGTTGTGAATTCTCCATCGAATCGACCCCTGACAGCTTGACCGATGAGAAAGCCGCGGTGTTGGCAGCTCATGGAGTGACCCGGGTCAGCATCGGAGTGCAGTCGTTCCGCCGAGAACTGCTGACAGCCCTCGATCGCCAACACACGGTCAACCAGATCCCTTGGGCGGTCGAAACGATCCGCCGACGCGGCTTGGATTTGTCGTTCGACCTGATCTTCGCTGCGCCCGGTTCGACGATCGAAACCTGGGAAAGCGATCTGATAGCAGCCCTCGAATTCGCTCCCATCCACCTCTCCACATACGGGCTGACTTATGAGAAGGGAACGCCGCTGTGGAAACAGCGGCATCGCGGGGCGGTACACCCGGTAGGGGAGGACGATGAACTGTCGATGTATGAGCTTGCCATCGACCGCCTGACAACGGCCGGGTTTGAACACTACGAGATATCGAACTTTGCCCGTCCCGGATTCCGATGCCGACACAATGAACGCTACTGGGCGAATGAAGCGTATTACGGATTCGGGGTTGGAGCTGCTCGTTATGTCTATGGGGCGCGGGAGTTGAACACTCGGGACACCAAGACGTACATCCAAAAGGTGTTGTCGGGTGAATCGCCCACATTCCAGAGTGAGCGGCTGAATAACCGGGATCGGGCGTTCGAGACAATCGGAACACAACTTCGCCGGGCCATTGGGATTGAACGAAGCCGGTTTCGGGAGCAGACCGGTCTCAACCTGGATACCCTCGTCGCCAGCCGTCTCGTGGCATTGGTGAGTAATGGACTGCTGGCCGACAATGGCGATTCTGTGAGCCTGACCCGTCGGGGGTTCTGTGTGGCGGATGGCGTGATCGAGGACTTGATGAAGGCGAATGGGCCGGGCGCTGAGAACAATCGAACTTCGGCATGAAACGCCGCGAAGTTGGTGGTAGCATCGTGCCGGTTGGGACTGTTTCAAGTTGATTCTTATATCTCACCACACTTCTTCAGGAGGCGACTCGTGATCCCGCTTCTCACCGCGATTATCCTGCTTGTTCCCGGCGATGACCCACAGCCAAAACTCTCGCCAGAGGCCCAGAAGGAGTTGAAAAAACTCCAGGGGAAGTGGAAGATTCTGAAAATGGCTGGGGATGGAATGGAGTTCGTCCTTGGTCCAAACGACAAGGAATTGATCGGTGAGTTCAAGGGGACGAAATGGATACTGGGCGGGGTCGAAGAAAAAGGCAGGGTCGAAAAGGCCGAAGTATGTGCCCTGGACACGCAAACGGATCCCATCTGTATCGACTTCAAGAGTCTGGAAAAGTCACGGGGCGATGCAACTGATGAGGCGATTTACAAACTGGATGGAGATACCCTCACCATCTGTCTCTACCAAGGGATGGGGAAACAACGACCAACCACGTTCGACATCCCCAAGGATAAAGGAACTGTTTTGGTGGTGATGAAGCGGTTGAAGGAGTGAACTCAGTGCAGCAAGCCGTAAGTAGGAATCAATTTGGGGAAGCCGTTGCTTGGCATTGGACATTGGCAGTCAAGCGTCGCTGGCAAGCTTCGCCCCGATAGGGGCCGCAACATATCAGCCCCAGGCAACGCCTGGGGAGGCAATTCCACCCATGACCAAGCCCTGAAAGGGCGCAACAAACTCACAAGCCCTCTCATGTTCCGCCCTTTCAGGGCTTGTGTTGGTTTGGTTTTCATACCCCGGGCGTTGCCCGGGGCTGATATGTTGCGGCCCCTTTGGGGCAAAGACGAGACGATGTTCTTGGCGTAATATCAATCAAACCATTGCTTTTACACCTCGAGAAAAGTAGCGTCCGATTGTTCCCTTACTTATGGGTTGTACTTAGCCGACGAATCCTCCAGTTGACCAAGCAAGATCGCTATCGCCCTCGCGTGTCTTGTGCGGCGAATCCAGCAATGTGTCCGAGTTGCTAGCGTTGATTGGATCGTGGAACTGACGTCCCTCGAGAATTGTTGACCCCTGCCCTGAGAAATCTGACCCACCAAGACCAGCGGCCGGTAACGAGTCGTTCCTTTGGTTAGCCGTCCCCGCCCCGATGTACTGCATCGAGAAGTTAGCCGACAAGAACGATGCGTTGGCAGAAAACAGACCGTAGACCCGGCTGTCCTGTGGGCACAGGTTTGAAGTGGTGGTTCCTCCCCACGGATTAATCAACTCGAAGAGACCGCTTGAGGCGTTATAGCCGACGACAGCATAGTCGTGATCTCCCACAATGTGGGAATTGGTCGGTGAGACGGTCGAGAGGACGACGAAATTGCCCGCATTCCAGGCAGCGGCAATCTGAGTGGGGTTGACGTTGTTGTTGCTTGCGGGTTGCCCGGTAATGGCCTGCAAGGCCCAATACGAATAGCCTGAATTGAGCGCATCGTAGGAGTTGGAGCCCCGGTCGGAAGTGGTCACATAACCGAGGCCATTGGCTACTGCGTAAGCTTTTTCGGCCAGAGCCACCCACAAGACACCGTTTATGGTTTGGTCGTAATAGCTGCCACCGTTGGGCAATTGCGTATCTACGGTGACGTACCTGGGCACATTGTTACTGTTGAAGAAACGAACTGTATACACGCCGACGGTCACCCCATTTTCCACTGTGGTGCCGTCATAAATGAACATGTTTTTGATGTCCTGGGGAGCCTGGGCAGCCACCTCCGCCAGGCTCGCAATCAGCCAGCAATCGCCCTCCTGTCCCTGCTCCACATCGAGATAGGAAGGTCCGTTCGGTCCGAAGAGTGTATCTGTGGATGGAGCGGGTGAATAACCCACGGCCGAAGTTGGGTTGGCGTTGACGGTTATCTGATCTGGGTTGGTGGCCCTTGGTGGTGGCGGCGGTGGAAGTGGTGGCGAGTTGTTGACCGTGAAGGAATACGTCCCTGCTCCGACTGTACCATCCGTCCCACTCGCCAGAACCGTCAGGGTGTACGAGCCGTTGGCAAGTGCGTTGGAATTCAGCGTCCAGCTTGCAGGAGAAGTCGTGGATGTCGCCAGGACTTGACCATTCAAAATGAATGCCATCTGGCTGACATTTCCTGTTGCAGTGGCCTGGAAAGCGACTGTGCCCGACACCGACCCAGACCCTGTGGACGATGTGACTGCCACGGCTGGGCCGACAGTACCAACCGCGCCGGCGGTGAAGTTATCGAAGTTCAGGGTCCCCGAGTAACTTGCAGTCCGTCCAATCCCCGCCTCACCAACCGGGAGATTCACAGCACTCTGGACGTCAAAAGCGTATTTCGGAACGGACGACCAACTACCGCTTGAAGTCAGCCATTGGTTTGTGTCGGTTCGATAAATCGTTGCCAGCAAATCGGTCCCCTGAGCCGTCAGTTCGACCTGCACCCACTGCCCGGTCAGATATCCCGAAGATGTTAACGTCGCGAGAGTCGTCGTCATTCCATTCACCACCTGCACCAGACTGGCCTGAACTCCGCGAGTGAGTGTCACCGCCTCGTATGTCGGGGTCGCCGTGTTCAGGTTCGTCCCATCGACAAAGAGCTGCGCGGGAATGAGACTATTGAGATCTACAGCAGCCGAAGCACTCACGGCAGCAGGCAATGGGGTAGTGGACCACGCCCGCACAGCAGTGTTCGATGAACCCGTCAAGGCATAACTGTTCGGTTGACTGAGAGCGAGTGAAGAACTCACACTCGCGGTGCCAGCCCCGTTGCTCACCCAGCTTTGCCAACCGGTTGGGGTTGCGCCAATTGCCGTCGTATCGAACGACTCATTCACAGTGGGTGCAGTCGTCGGTGAGGGCGGAGCGATTGCGAAGTTGTCGAGATCGACCAATCCGGAGTACGCCGCGGCACGTCCAATCCCGACATCGCCAGTCGTGTCTGCAAGGGTTGTGTTCACCGCGATTGCATTCGTGACCGCGGATTGCCAGGTTCCTTGAGCGTTGAGGTACTGGTTCGTATCCTCTCGCATCACTTGAACGGCCGCGGAGGAGCCATCGGGCACAAGTGACACATTCACCCAGTTGCCTGAAAAGTAAGCAGATGAAGGCGATGCGACGGTTCCCAGGAGCGTTGATGCGCCGTTGGTCACCTGCATCACACTGACAGTTGCCCCCCGTGTCACAACTGCGGCAATATAACTCGGTGTAGCGGTGCCAAGGTTTGTGCCACGGGCAAAAACGAATGTCGGAATCAACGAGTTGAGTTGCACGTCTGCCGAAACGCCGGTATCGCCCGACTGCGTTTGCGTTGGCCACGCAAGTCCGGCCGTCTTACTCGTACCAGACGATACAACTCCAACCGAACCACTCACACCCTGCCCTGCCGCAGTCGCGAACACAGTCGAGCCATCGCTACTCCACTCGGTCCAACCGCTTGGTAAAGCGGGTGGCGTGATGGTGTCAAATGTTTGAGTTACTGTTGAGGGTACGTCACGGGATTCGAGACATTCGACATTCAGACGCGACCGCACAGATTGTGACATGGTGAATGGCGCTCCCTGCGGCAAGTGACCTGAGGTGAACCACCAAAGAGAAGTCGGTTGGGGAGTGGAGTATCGAAGACAAATTGCGGCTCCGACGATGCAGAGCGTAGTCCAATACGGTGTCATCACTCAGACGAAAGGTGCGAAGCGCACGACATGAATCTTTTCACACAGTGCGAGCGAGAAGGTGTCCCGACTCGGCAAGGAGTTCCAGTGGAGTAAGAGGTGTTCGTTAAGTGGACCGGCGAGCTTTCTCAAAGTGTTCGCCCTGGAAAACCTCTCACGGTTCTTCGGAAACTCCACCCGGCCCAACCCGCACCACTCGCACGGTTGGGAACCGCGGCCCACCTTCAATTGGGTGCCCAGCAAGAACAATCACTCGCTCGCCAACATTCACGGCACCCGCCCGGCAGGCATCGAGTACGGCTGTGGCCATTCGATCGGAATGAAGCACTGCTGGCGACATGCACACTCCGACAATCCCCCAGACAAGTGCCAAACGCTGCAAAACGGCATCGGTCGGTGCAACCGCCACCACCCGCGCCCACGGTCGATGTCCCGCAACCATCCTTGCCGTTCGTCCGGAAAGTGTGGGAGCGACGATCGCCGCGGCGTTTACTTCCGCGGCAAGACTGCACGCTGCCTGCGTGATGGGGTCATCAATTCCCCCATCGGGACCGACAAATCCGGCCCGCATCGTCACCCCTGCTCTTTCGAGATGCGTTTCGGTTTCCATTGCGATTCGGTTCATGCAGCTAACTGCTTCCACGGGGTAACGACCTATTGCGGTCTCACCCGAAAGCATGACTGCATCGGTGCCATCGAAAATCGCGTTG
>DASZJS010000796.1:0-2179 GCA_035947935.1 Gemmata sp.
ATCCAAATGCTGACCAAGCGGATTATTCCCTGCCTTGATGTGGACCGCGGGCGAGTGGTGAAGGGAACCAATTTCGTGGGGTTGCGAGACGCTGGAGACCCTGTTGAAGTTGCGCGTCAATACGATGAACAAGGGGCTGATGAGCTTGTCTTCCTGGACATTTCTGCGAGCCACGAAGGCCGCGCCATCCTGCTGGAGATGGTCCAGCGCGTTGCGGAACGAATTTTTATGCCATTCACGGTCGGAGGAGGTATTCGCACGTTGGCAGATGCGACACAGCTGATTCAGGCTGGTGCCGAAAAAGTGAGCCTCAACTCGGCTGCGGTTCGCACGCCCGATCTGATTTCTCAGGTCTCCCGGAAGTTTGGTCGTTGTGCAACTGTTGTGAACATCGACCCGCGCCGGGTCAACAAGGAGAGGAGTCAGGAGTCAGGAGCCGGGAACCGAACGTCGGGAGAAACGTGGTGGGAAGTTCAAATCAACGGCGGACGGGTGCCAACGGGGTTGGAAGCAGTCGCCTGGGCACAGACGGTTGAGGAACTGGGTGCTGGGGAAATTGTCCTCACATCAATGGATGCGGATGGGACAAAAAACGGCTACGATCTCCCCATGCTCGAAGCTGTCTCGCGGGCCGTGAACATCCCCGTGGTCGCAAGTGGCGGCGCAGGGCACCCTGAGCATCTCCGAGAGGCTTTCGCTGCGGGTGCCGATGCTGCTCTTGCCGCCAGCATCTTCCATTACAACGAGTACTCGATACCGGAAACGAAGTCCTATTTGGCCGCTCGCGGTGTGCCCGTGAGACTCTTGCGTCTGCTTGGTTGATCTGTTCCAGAGCGCCGCGATCCTGGACCCGTTTCCAGCGTGGCAAGCAGGAAGAATCGGTTGTTTCACGGACTTGTTCAGAATGCGATCGTCCGGCGGACGTCATGGATTGTATGATCTCAACCGCTCATCGCTTCCTCTTCGAGGAGTTGTTCGATGCCTCCCAGTTCACCACCACCGCCGCCACCACCCCCACCTTATGTACCAATACCGATCAATTCGCCAGAACCGGGTCTCAAGGTTGCTGCAACCGTGCCGGGCGAACCACAGATCAATCAGTTGTTCCGCACGGTGATGCTGCACAAGGGGTCCGACCTTCACCTGAAGGCCGGGCTGCCTGGAATGATGCGGCTTCGCGGCGTCATCCAAAAGATGAACACGCCGCCACTGACGCAGGACACTCTGGAAAAACTGATTTATCCGATTCTGAGAGAGAAAGACAAGAAAGTTCTAGAAGACACGGGCGGGGCTGACTTTGCCCATGTGATCGGGAACGACGAAGCGCGATATCGCGTCAACCTCCTGAAGCAACGTGGCAAGTTTGCGATGGTCGCGCGGTTGGTGAGCCAGAATATCCCGTCCTTCGAGAAACTTGGTCTGCCGGCCACCATCGAGAAGTTATGCCATTTCGAGCAAGGTATGGTGTTGCTTTCTGGAGTCACCGGGTCCGGAAAATCGACGACCATTGCATCGATGCTCGATTACATGAACCAGAACGAGGCTCTCCACATCCTGACAATCGAGGATCCGATCGAATTCGTCTTTACAGACAAGATGTCCATCGTGAATCAACGAGAGGTGTTTCTTGATGTGTCCGACTGGCATACTGCTCTCAAACACGCAGTTCGAGAAGACCCCGATGTGATCCTCGTGGGCGAAATGCGTGATGCGGAGACGTTCGAGGCCGCTGTCCACGCTGCGGAAACCGGGCATGTGGTGTTTGGGACGATTCACGCATCGAACGCCTACAGCACCATCGACCGAATCCTTGGTCTGTTTCCGCCGAGTCAACACGGCGCTGTGCGGCAGTCGATGGTGTTCAACCTCCGGGCCGTTGTGGCACAAAAGCTTATTCCCAGCATCAAGCCGGGTGTCCAACGCGTCCCCACCAATGAAATCATGATCGTGAATCCGACTATCCGCGACCTCATCCTGAAAAGTCAGGATCACAAATTGTTGGATGCCATCCGTGCATTCCACAATGAAGGGATGATGGACTTTAATGAGAACTTGCGTGTTCTTGTTGAGCGCAACGATATCGACAAACAGACCGCTCTTGAGTTTTCACCCAATCCGGAGCAACTGAGAATGGCCCTCAAGGGTATCAAGGTTGCCGCATCTGGATTGGTGTAATTAG
>DASZJS010000797.1:0-3345 GCA_035947935.1 Gemmata sp.
GGTACACGAGGCCGTTGAGCCGGTGGACCGAATGACTGGCCGCGAACTCCTCGCAGCGCTCGATGCAGCATTGAGCAGTCTGCCACCCCGCTATCGTGAGCCGCTGGTACTCTGTTACCTCGAAGGACTCACACATAAGGAGGCAGCAACTCGACTCGGGGTTCCCCTCGGCACCCTTCACACCTGCGTCGACCGGGCGCGGAAACGGTTGCACGAGGTGCTGACGAAAGCAGGCTGCACAATGGGCGCGGGCCTCCTCACACTCTTGGTTTCCTCCCCGGCGGGGGCGTCCTCGCCGCGATTGGTGAAATCCATTCTGTCCACAGTGTCCGGATCAGTCCCGGCTGCCGTGGGCGAACTCGCCAAGGGAGTTGCCATGAACGGAGTGTTCAAGAAGACAGTGATGGCGATTGTAACGGTGATCGGCATTACTGCGATGAATATCGGATTGGGGTCGGCCGGATCGAGTGCTGTGGGATGGCCCCAGGCCACGACCACGACTGTGGCTGCGAACCCTTCGCAGGCTGCGACGGAGCCGGTGGACGCCAAGCGGACCACTACGGGTTTGGAGAAGGACGAGAAACCGAAAGAATCGCCGGTCTCGGGTCGAGTTCTCGGCGTCGATGGCAAACCCTTCGCGGGAGCCGAACTCCTCCTCGTGGGGAAAGGCGATAAGCCGAAAAAACTCGGTATTTCCGGGCCGGATGGCCGTTTTACAGTCACCGCACCTCGCGGCGAGAAGTGGGCAAACCTGATCGCTCGTGCAGATGAGTTCGGGATAGATTTCGTCGATCTTGGTCGCATCCCTCTGACAGCGGAGGTCGAACTCCAACTGGCGAAAGACAACGCCATCCGCGGTCGAATCGTTGACACACAAGGCAAGCCTGTCGCCGATGCCACAGTGCAGATACGGTCCGTCAACATCCACGGGAACAACCTCGACCCGTTCCTCACCGAGTGGAAGATACGCAACCCGCACTATGGCCTTCCCAACGGCACAAAGCGCATCGCCGACGATTCGCTGTTCCCGCCAGCTATGACGGACAAGAATGGACGGTTCGCTATAGCTGGAACTGGCTCCGAGAGGCTCGTTGAACTCCGCGTCAGTGGGGCGGCGATCGCAGCGGAGGAGATGTGGGTTGTGAACCGCCCGGAATTCGACCCGAAGCCTTACAATCAGGCAACCGAAGACAAGCTCACCATGCCGTTCGCGGTTGGACCGCGGTGGATGCTGTATGGACCAGAGCCCGCGATGTTCGTCGAGACGGAGAAGCCAATACGCGGCGTGGTGAAAGACAAGGATACTGGAAAGCCGCGAGCAGGCGTCAAGGTGACTCTTTCGCGGTACGGGGATGATATAGCATCAATCATGCTATCCGCAACTACCGACTCTGAGGGACGATATGAGATTCACGGTGCTCGCAAGTCCAAAGCGTATATGGTCGAGGTGGCGAGCGACACTGCCAGTGGGCACATGGCGGCCCAGGGGCGAGCAGACGATGTCGCCGGGTATGAACCGATCACCATCGACCTTACCGTAAAGAGGGGAGTGATCGTCACGGGTCGGGTCATCGACAAGGGTACCGGCAAGCCGATCCCGGGGTTCGTGATGACCAATGCACTAAACGCTAACCCATATGTGAAGGAATATCCGGAATATGAATCGTCAGTGTGGATGAAGGGTGAATCCACCGGGCCAGACGGCACCTTCCGCACCGTCGCGTTCCCTGGCGCGGTGGTCCTGATGGGGGGTCCTGAAATCAGCCGGTTGCCGGAGGGTATGCTCGGATGGTACCGATATAAGCCGATCGCAGCCGACCCGAAGTACCCCAATTTCTTCGCGATGAACTCAGGCCTCGGCAGCGCATATTTCGGAGTTGATGGAGTCATCCGCCCCCTGCAGGGCACTGCTTGCAAGGTACTGGAGATCAAGGCCGGCACTGCGACCGTAGAGCAGGATCTCATTGTCGAGCCCGCGACTGAGCTGCTGGTGAAGATCCGGGACGCCGAAGGCAAGCCCGTGAACGGAGTATGGGCCACAGGGATCGGTTCGTATGACTGGCACCGACCTGTGGAGGTAAAAGGCGATACGACTTCCGCCTACCACCTGGAAGGCAAACCACGGTTGATGGTCTTCTACGAGCCATCGCGAAAGCTCTTCGGCACACTAAACCTGAAGGGCGATGAGAAGGATGCAGTGACCGTCACGCTCGGAACGGGCGGGTCCGTGAAGGGCCAGGTGATTGGTGCGGATGGGAAGCCGGTGGCTGGAGTGGCAATCAGCCTGCACCACCGCGTACGGCCAGTAGATGAGATTCACGATTATGTTCACCGTGCCCGGTTGGTCGAAACTGACGTAGAAGGCAAGTTCCGCATTGACGACATCGTACCGGGTATCAAGTTCGAGTTGTCGTTCAGCCGCGGCAAGCAGCAGTTCGAGCTGACGACGACCGCAAACCTCACGGCCGAACCGGGCAAGGCGATTGATGCGGGCGAGTTGAAACTGAAGTCAAAGGCCCAACGGGGAGAGTGACCATGCCGCCGCCAACACCCGCTGGAATCGGCCAGCCCGGCAATGTTGAACCGAAGAATTGAAGACAAGGGCCACTCTGCGCAAATGATACCCACGGAGAGCCTCGTGGGAGTCCTGAAATCATGGCCAACTGTCGAACAGCAGCAATCAAATGCGTTATCAAGTCAGTCGCGGCAACCGATGGATCAGCCGCGACTGACCGCGAACTGCTACGCCGCTTTTCGCACGAGAACGACCAGGGTGCATTTGAAACCTTGGTCAACCGGCACACCAGTATGGTGTTCGGTGTCTGTCGGCGGGCTTTGGTGACGGTGCAGGATGCGGAAGATGCCTGCCAGGCAACTTTCCTCGTTCTGGCCAAGCGGGCGAAGGATAGACGGTGGCAGGAGTCGGTTGCCAACTGGCTTTACGCCACAGCCCGACAGGTCGCCTATAACGCTAGGCTGGCGAACGAGCGACGAACGAAGCGAGAAACAAGAGCAGCGGTGCCGGAAGCGATCGAACCCATCGATCGGATGACCGGACGCGAACTTCTTACAGCCCTCGACACAGCAATGGACGGCTTGCCGTCCCGTTATCGTGAGCCGCTGGTGCTGTGCTACCTCGAAGGGCTTGCTCGCGATGAAGCCGCAGCTCGGCTTGGGGTTCCACTTGCAACGCTACACACCCGTATCGACCGGGCGCGGAAGCGGTTGCACGAGGTGCTGACGAATGCAGGTTGCACACTCGGCGCTAGCCTCCTCACACTCTTGGTCTCCTCCCCGGCGGGGGCGTCCTCGCCGCGATTGGTGAAATCCATTCTGTCCACCGTG
>DASZJS010000798.1:0-2490 GCA_035947935.1 Gemmata sp.
GAAGGGCGAACGGCCCACTTGTAAATACCGTTGATTACTGTCAAACCGTACCGCTGGGTCGTCTGCGACCAAGACTGTTTCCTCGCCCACGCTTCTAGCTCGTCCGCTGACAGACTCTCAGCGGCACGATCGCCAAACGGCTTAACGAACTGCTTCAGAATGCAGTCATACGACTTGTAGGTGGGCGGTTTGACCTTCTCTCGGATATGCGTTCTGTACGCCTCGACCAAGCCATTCACAGTGAGTGGCGGTGTCACGTCGGCGGCTGGCTTTGGAGTGAGAAGTTCTGCAAACCGTGCATGAGCCTCGGACTTGTTCTTTCTCCCCTCCGCAAGCCGCACTTGGCGGCCTTCGTGCCAGACGTACCAGCAATTCGTTGCTTTGCGATACCACGGCCGACCTGTCTTTCGGGACATAAGTATGCACCAATCCGTGCATGCCATGCCGTCGATTTACTGTTCACTCGTTCAAAAAGAGCGATCGAGATCTGGCCAATCACGTTCTCGATCAGACTTATTCCACCCGTCCGATCCGCTCGGCTCAGGCTTCAATCGCATTGTGAAGAGGGCACGAAAGTAAGTGTCCACTCCGCCATGCGATTTTGACATAAGTCCTTTCACCGCTTCACTCCGTTCAACGTCTCCAGAGCCATCAGCAAAGCCTGCGTCCCTTTTCTTCCATAGCCCTGCGCCCGAACTGCCTCATACAGTTGCTTGGCCAAAGCCAGTCCGGGCAGACACAGGTTCATCTTCTCCGCTTCGGCCAATGCTATGCCCATGTCCTTGATGAAATGCTCGACGTAGAAACCCGGCTCGAAGTTCCGTGCCAGCATCCGTGGCCCCAATACTTCCAGTGCCTTGCTCCCCGCCGCCCCAACCGACACACTCTTGAACACGGTTTCCAGGTCCAACCCTGCCCTGTAGCCGTAGAGAAGCCCCTCGCACACCGCGATCATGTTGGAGGAAATGAGGATCTGATTCACCATCTTGGTGTGCTGACCCGCTCCCGGTCCACCCTGGTGGATGATCGTCTTGCCCATGCACTCGAACACCGGTTGCACGGCTGCCACCACTTCCTTGTCGCCGCCAATCATGATCGAAAGACCTGCGTTCTTCGCCCCCACATCGCCACCGCTCACCGGAGCATCCAGCGCAGCAACTCCCTCGGCCTTCGCTGCCTCGTAAATCTCCTTCGCCAGACTCGGCTCGCTCGTCGTCATGTCCACCATCACCGTTCCCGGCTTGCTCCCGGCTAGCGCGCCATCCACTCCCAGAAACACTTCACGCACATCCTTCGGAAACCCAACAATCGCGAACACGATATCCGATTGCTCGGCAACGGCTTTTGGGGTCTGGGCGGCCTTGGCTCCCAGTTCCAGAAGCGGCTGGAGTTTATCCTTGCTCCGGTTGTAGACGGTGGCCCCGTATCCCTTGCCGATCGTGTGCTGGCACATCCAGCGGCCCATCACGCCGGTGCCAATCCACCCAATCCGTGTTTTTTGGGGCTCAGCAGTGAGAATTCGCATTGCGTAGGTTCCATGAAGTTAATATGTTCAATGTCTACATCTTCCCGGCTTGGCCAGTTGAAGTCGATTGCGGTGTCTTCGAGGCGGTTTCCACACCATACCGCCTTCAACTAGGAACTGGGAGCGTGAAGTTTACCTGTCGCCAAGTCGGAAGGACCAAACGGTTGACCCCTGCCGGTGACCCGCGTTCATCGTAACGATCGCGCCCCCCGCCGACCACATCCCAACGGTCAAGGATTACACAATCACGACCCGGCATCCAAATCGAGGATTGCCGTGCGTTGGAGTCGTTTTGTCAAGTAAGGATGGGATCGTGGTGTCTGAATCTGTCATTCCGAAGCTGAATGCCCCACTGATTCTCGTTCATGGACTGTGCGGGTTCGATCGGTTATACGCATTCCGCCGACCGGTCATCGACTACTTCCCAGGAGTTCGCGAGCAACTGGAGGCGACCGGGAACCGGGTTTACAGCGCCCGGGTAAGCCCGACTGCGGGGATTGCCAGCCGCGCTGCCGACCTGAAACAGTTCATAGAGGAGTCCGTTCCGGCAGGGCCGGTCCACATCATCGGCCACAGCCTGGGTGGGTTGGATGCACGATACATGGTAAGCAGGCTCGGCATGGAGCGCCAGGTTCTGTCGCTGACCACGATTGCAACACCGCATCGGGGATCTTCGTTCGCGGATTGGGGAATCAGGCGATTCGCGCGGTTGCTGGTTCCGGTTCTGCGAGCCATCGGCCTGCCGTATCAGGCGTTTTACGACCTCATGACCGACAGTTGCCGTCGGTTCAACGAAGATGTGCCGAACGTGCCGGAAGTACGCTATTACTCGGTTGCCGGGCGCTGCGAGTCGCCCTGGGTTGGTCCGGAATGGCGATTTCCCTGGCATGTCGTCAGTCGGGCCGAGGGTCCGAATGATGGGGTGGTATCGGTTACCAGTGCCGCCTGGGGAGAATCCACCGATG
>DASZJS010000799.1:0-3526 GCA_035947935.1 Gemmata sp.
GCTAAAGCGGGAAGGGAGTCATTACCTTCAGGAACAGGCCCTGACGGCGATGCTGGTCGCTGACCAATCCCGCGAAGAGGCTCCAGCTACCGAGTACGTTGTCCGGCCGACACGTGAGGAAACCGAGCAACCGACCACTATTCTGCATCATTACGTTGCCGAGTCGAAAGCGTGGTACTTCCGCTTCGGCTGGCGGCACTGTGTTCGGGCTCACCGATGACGCCGCTCGTCTCCTTTTTGACCCCGGCTTACAACGCTGCGCCATACCTCGCGGAAACGATCCGGTCGGCCCTGGCCCAGACGTGGCCGCGGGTCGAGATAATCGTCGTTAACGACGGTTCTCGGGACGAGACTTCGGCCGTGGCCCGCTCCTTACGGGATCCTCGGGTGAAAGTCATTGATCAGGAGAACCGCGGTCAGAGTGCAAGCGAAAACGTGGCGTTCCGCGAATCACAAGGCGACTATGTCGTCTATTTGGATGCAGACGATTTGGTCTCTCCGAACAAGGTCGAGGTGCAACTCGATCAACTCCAACGTGCTGAGCCGGGGTGTGTGGCTTTCCACCCGTGGGGACGGTTCCACGACGATCCGGCAAGCGTCCGGTTAGCCCCCGAGCCGTTTTGGCGGGAGATCGACCCGATCGACTTCCACGTCGAAATGTGGGAGCGGGCGAGTATGATCCAGGGGGCGTGTTACCTGATCCCTCGACCTCTGGCTCTGCAAGCCGGGCCGTGGGACGAGTCGCTATCGCTGATTAACGATTTCGATTATTTCCCCCGTGTCCTCCTCCAAGCATCCAAGCTGCTGTTCTGCCCGGAAGCCACCTTGTATTACCGATCCGGCTTGCCGAACGCCCTCAGTGGGTCGAAGTCTTCCGCGGCGTGGGACTCGGCATTTCGTGCCATCGGCAGTGGAACTCAACGGTTGCTCACGGACGATAACAGTCTCAGGGCGCAGAAGGCGTGTTCCCGAGCGTTCGAGGAGTTCGTGTACGCTTCGTACCCGGCCGTTCCGGAGTTGCGGCGACTGGCCTGGGAACGAGTGCGAGAACTGGGTGGTCCGTACTTCCGACCCCAGATGGGGCCGAAGATGAAAGCGATGTCCCGAATCGTAGGGTGGAAGCTGGCGAAGCGGCTTCAATCCCTGACGCGGCGACTCGTTAAGGGAGCGTGATACTTTGGCGGTTGTTCGCGTCTTCCTGTGTACTTACCGACGGAACGAACTCCTGCGCCGGGCGGTCGCCAGTTTGCTTGCCCAGACGTTCACGGACTGGGTATGTGAGCTACACAACGACGACCCAGGCGATCCGTTTCCGGGCAAACTCGTCGAGGAACTTGCTGATCCTCGGATCCGAATGGTTACCCACCCTACCAACCTCGGTCCGACCCGAACATTCAACTTGATGTATCGAGAGGGTCTCGATGAGAGTTACGTCAGTCTGCTCGAGGACGACAACTGGTGGGAGCCGGACTTTTTGCGAGTGATGATCCGGGAAATGGGTAACCGCCCCGGGATCCAGGTCGGGTGGGCGAACATGCGGATTTGGGAGGAGCAACCGGACGGGGGATGGCGAGATACCGGGCGACGAGTGTGGAACCACCTCGACACTGAGGAACCCATGCTGTTCCACTGGCCGAATTCGCGGCAAGTCCGAGGTGCGTTGCATTCGCAGGGTGCAATGCTGGTGCGAACCGACCAGATCACGGAGTTGCAGGTTCCGGATTCCACCCCATCCGCAGCCATCGAGCCGATTCGCGAACGGCGGTTTCGGTTTCCGCTCCTCTTCATCCCAACTTCGTTGGCGAACTTCGCCATCACCCGGACGACCTCCCGCGGCGATGATCGAGTCGTCTGGGGGCAATGCCAGGCACTGCTCGCAGCCAGCTATCTGCGACACGTTCGACCTGGACCAGACGAATGTCGGCAGATTTGGGCGAATGCGAGGACAGCAAACCCGCCGGCGACTGCGGCCCTAATAGCCGCGGGATTGATCGACCATGGAGCGCGGTATGCCCTCAAGTACAGCCGGTTCGTGGACTGGTTTCGATATCTAAAAGGCTTCGCGCGACGGCCACGCGTTACCATGCGAGTCCTCAAAGCCAAGTATGCGCTCCCGTCCGTGTGGGAAACCCTCGACACTGGAACGCGGATGACACACGAGAGAGCGAATCTCCAACCGAGTTCGCAGCGAAGGACAGAATCCGTCCAGCGAGTCGAAAGTCCTCAGAGCAGTCATTAGGCGAGCGGCAGGAAAAAGCATACCTGTAGGACGGCCTTCCCAGGCCTTAGTGGGGCTGATCCCACCCAATGGAGAGTTCACCGGCTGGGTCCAACCAAGACCGGCCTGCTGTCAGTAGATCCCAACGTATGATAACCACCACAAATCGACCGATCGATGTCTCGGTCGTCATCCCGGCGTTCAATCGCATCGACTTATTGCGGGCAAGCGTAACCAGCGTTCTCGTTGCGGCTCGCCGGATCGCCCCGCTGGTTGTCGAATGCATCGTCGTTGACGATGGTTCGGACCCACCCCTTGCCTCGCAGTTGTCCGATCTCGAACCAGGCTTCGCTCCACACACCTTGCGGACGATTCGCCAGTTGAACAGCGGGTCGGCGGCGGCCCGGCTGCATGGGCTCCGTGAGTCTCAGGGCGAATATGTCCAGTTCCTGGACTCCGACGATCGGCTTCATCCAAATAAGTTAGCCGCCCAGGTGGCTGCGATGAACGAAACCGGAGTGGAACTTTCCTACTGCGATCAGGCCATCACCCACCCTTACGATCCACTCGGGGATTTTGAAGACCCACCCTTCTTGTCCCGTCAGCAGTTGCCGGTTGTCAACACCCCAGCGGAGTTGTTCATCGGTGTCCAGACATCCCCTCACACACCGGTGTTTCGTCGGGTTCCCCTGGTTGCGGCACTTGCTGACCCGATAATCCCACCGAGCCGTGTGTTTGAACCGGCTGGTGATACGTGGTTGTTTTTCAACTGTGCGACCCAACCTTGGCGTGTCTGCAAGGTGAACGGTTTCTACTCAGTTTACGTGACCCATGAGATCGACCGACTCTCGACAAAATGGGAGAAACTTGGCACCGCCGCACTCGGGATCATGCTGATATTCGCCTTGCGGTGTCCCGAGAAACCTGACAATCGGGCAATCCAAGCGATGCTGGGGACAGCAGCACTCCAAAGCTACAGGCGGCTCCCCCTCCGGTTCCACGCTGAATATGAGCGACTGACGCTGGCTCTCTTCCAAACCAGCCCGCATGGAGTCACGCGAAACCAACTCGGTGGGCGGCAATTCGCTCGACTCGCCGCCGTTGTTGGCCCGAGCTGGGCGGCTCGACTTCTCCGTCGCGTTCAGTGCAACGATTACCGAACATGCCAAACAATTGGTCGTGACGAAATGGAAGCTGTGTTTGCCAAGATGATCGATCACGTCAAGGCTGTGTGTGGGAACGATCGCTTCAAGGAGAGGTTCGACAAAAGGTTTCGAAGAAGGTCGTTGTCTATCGGCTGCTGATGGC
>DASZJS010000800.1:0-5500 GCA_035947935.1 Gemmata sp.
CCCCACCATCTTGGTATTCACGATATTTGGTGGGGCTCGCAAAGCCTCGACCCACCTTACAAAAGAAGCACGCATGTCCGATCTCATCCAACAACTATTCCCCGACCTTGGTTCCTTGAAACCGCTGGGATTGATCGTCGATCTCGATGAAACCGTTTGCACCGCATTCGATGTGCCGGTTCGGGCGGCGGTCGATGTGTTGATCCGGCTCAACCGCCAGAAAGTGAAAGTCCACTATGTCACCGCTCGCACGGAGGCGAGTCGCGAGGGTACGGATCGGTTCATTATGGATCACAAACTGCCGGGATGGCAGAACATCCACTTTTGCCCCAACTGGCAAGGTTCGAGGCGACACAAGACGGAGGCTCACGCCCGGCTGGTCCGGGAGCATCGAGTGATTGCCAGCATTGGCGATACCCACGAGGAAGAAGGTGAAGCCGCGCGATTGGCCGGTATCGCCTTCATCCTGGTAGAACGAGGCAACCCCGAACCCGCGTGGGTGGCACTCGCGGAATTGATCGCCTCAGCAAAGGGATTCGCTGACGAAATTCCCACCTGAACCCGCTTAGCCCGTAGCACGGAGGCTACCGATTCAACTCGCATCCCGATTCACGTTTCGGTTCCTGCTGACCGCACCCCGGGTGCCAGTTCCCGCCCTACTCGCCACATGGTGCAGCGTTCTGTTCCTCTACGGAATTGCCACGGGGCCGCTTTACCGCACCGAATCCCTTCGAGCGATCATCGGACGGGAGTGCCTGCACGGGCACTGGCTCTTTCCGGTCCTTTACGGTGAGCCATTCCTGACCAAGCCGCCGGGCCACTACGTTGCGATCGGGCTCGTATCGCTTCCCTTCGGGGAAGTAACCGCCGCTACTTCCCGGCTTCCCTCGATTATCGCGGCGACAGTTGCCGTCTTTATGATCTACGGACTGTTTCGACGGTCGCTCGGCGAACGTTCCGCGTTGCTTGCGGCACTATTGCTTCCGACTTCGGTGCTTTGGCTGGACAAGGTGCCGAGTGCCGAGATCGACATGACGCTTGTGGGATGGGTGACTGCTTCCCTGGTGCTGTTCCACGGGGCATTGAAACCTCACGAACCACCATCCGTGGGATTTCTGGTCTTGTCTCTGCTATGTGTTGCTGGTGGCACTCTGACCAAGTGGACGGCCCCGGCTTTCTTCTACCTCACTGTGGTTCCCCTCCTGGCCTGGCGAGGTGAACTGCGGGTATTGTTCGGGTGGCGGCACCTGCTTGCGGTCGGAGTGGCGATTGGTGTGTGTTTGCTCTGGGCGGTCGCGGTCGCTCAGCAAGTCGGTTGGGAATCACTGATCGAGACAGTTCGCAAGGAGGCTGCGTACCGTTTCGCTCCGAAACCGGGTGCAAAGGGCTATCCGTGGTCGGAGGTGGGAACGTATCCGCTCCTAGTGTGGGCAGCGCACTTGCCTCTCTCTCTTTTCGCGTTGCGCACTTTCCGACCGTCCTTCTGGCATCAGTGGGATGACCGCGGCAAGTTGCTTCTGCAACTGCTCCACTGCTGGACGTGGCCGAGTTTACTATTCTGGTCACTGGTGCCGAATCACAACATCCGATACGCAATCCCCATGAGTCCCGGACTGATGGGGCTGGGTGTCATGGGACTCATCGGCTGGTGGTTCCGACCAACCACGCCAGGGGAAAAACGGGAGGGAAAGCGATTCCTCTGGGCGTTCCTCGCGGTCTGGCTCGTGGCCAAAATCGCTTTCGTCGAAATCGTTATCCCTCTCCGTACTGCACACCACAACCCCGAACCGATCGCCGCGGCGTTGAGTGAATTCGTACCGCCCGATCGTCCTCTCTACTTGTTCCGGCTGAAGGATGAGGGCGTGATGTTCTATTACGCCCGACCAGCGGTTCGCCTGACTCAACTCCACGATTTGCCGGCCGGTGCGTTTGCCGTGCTGATTCGCCAGGAGTGGGACGAATGGGCCGCATCCGGAACCCTGGAACTGGTTGCCTCATTGCACGACCAACAGGGCGATCCGCTGATTCTGGTGCGAAAAGTGCGATAATGAAACTGCGGAGTGCTGATGTCGCCACAAAATTGTGAATGACCGCAAGAAGGAAAAAGAGGAATGGCCGCAAAGAGGCACAAAAAGCTCAAAAGGAAAACAGGGAAGAACAACAATGAGTTTTGAACTGTCCGAAGTCTCTCGTTCATTTTTTGTGCCTTTTGTGCTTCTTTGCGGCCATTCCTCTTTGATTTCCTCTTTTCGTGGCCATTCCTATTGCACACTTGAGGCTACAGTCTCTGCATTGATCTCCCCATGACTGACACCGTGCGGCAAAAGGTACTGGAGCTTTACACAAAGGTCGATGCAGCGGTGGCTGCGGCAGGTCCGCGGTGCGATGCGTCGGGGCGATGCTGTCGCTTCACCGAGTACGGTCACACACTGTTCATCTCACATTTCGAGGCCGAGATCCTTCTCGAAACGGCCCCACCTTACTCGGCCCCTGCGTCTGTCGATACTTGCCCATTCCAGATTGAGGGGCTCTGCACCGCGCGCGATTCTCGCCCGCTGGGGTGTCGGATTTACTTCTGCGATCCCGCTTACGAACCCCAAATGGTCGAGATTACAGAAGAATCCATTGCTCAACTCAAGGTCATCGCAGATACTCATAATACTGGTTGGCAATACGCTCCTCTTCATCACTTCCTCAACACGGCGGTGCGGACGGCTGCTCCCCCAACCGATACCATGACCCCGCCGGGTTCCCGGTTCCCATTGCCCATTGTGGGGAATGATAAGTGAGCAACTTACCCCCTCCCTGATGGTCGGGGTTCGCCCGGACACAAATGCAATTATTTCTCGGCGAACCCCGACCATCAGGGAGGGGGTATCGCCAACTTTCTCAGCCGCAGGAGGTCGCACCATGCCCCGGTTTCTGGCTGCGTGTTCGCTCGTACTCGCAATGGCGTTCACGCTGAACGCTGCGGACTGGCCGCAGTTTCTCGGGCCGAAGCGAGACAACACAACACCCGAGGAAGTGTCGCCTTGGACCGGCGACCTCAAATCACTTTGGAAGATGCCGGTTGGAGAGGCCCACAGTTCTCCCGTGGTGGTGGATGGGATCGTCTACATCTTCGCGCAGCCGAAGGGGGCCAACACCGATGCTCTCTCGGCTTTCGATGCCAAAACGGGTGAGCTGAGGTGGAAAAATGAGTATGACCGGCCGCAGTTCAAACCTTTGTTCGGAAACGGTCCACGATCGACGCCAGTTGTGAGCGGTGGGAAGGTTTTCACTTTCGGTGGTACGGGTATCCTGGCCTGTTGGAATGCGAAAACCGGCGATGTGGCCTGGAAGGTGGATACACTCAAGGAGTTCAAGGCGAACAATCTGTTTTTCGGCGTCTCCACTTCACCGATCATGGTGGGTGAGGATAAGGTGGCGGTGATGGTTGGTGGGAAAGGTGCTGGGGTTGTTGCATTTGATGTTAACAATGGCAAAACGGTGTGGCAGGCAACCGATGACCCTGCGAGCTACTCTTCGCCCGTTCTGGTCAACAAACAGCTCGTGTTCCTGACTGGTGCCAACTTGCTTGGACTCTCACTCACGGGCAAAGAGTTGTGGTCGGTTCCGTTCAAGGACAGTCTGAATGAATCCTCCACGACTCCTGTTGTGTTGGGGGATGTGGTGATTGGCAGTTCTGTCACGGCCGGGACAATCGCGGTTCGAGTGAACGAGCAGGAAGGCAAGTTTTCGACCGAGAAGGTCTGGGACAAAAAGGCTCTGACGTGCTATTTCTCAACGCCAGTGGCGGTGGGCGACTATCTATACATGGTCAACGGTGCCGCTTCGCTCAAGAATGCCACGATCACTCTGCGCTGTGTTGAGGCAAAGACTGGGAATGTGTCCTGGGAAAAGAAAAACGTCGGGAAGTACCACGCCGCGATCCTTCGGTGCGGGTCGGGGGGCAAGGAACGTCTTCTCATGCTCGATGACAATGGATTCCTGACGCTCTTCGAAGCAGACCCGAAGGAATACAAGGAACTATCTCGATCCAAGGTATGCGGTACAACGTGGGCACACCCGGCCCTGGTCGACCATCATCTGTACCTCCGGGACGAGAAGGAACTGATCTGCATTCCACTCAAGTGATGGTTTCGTCCTTCGATCTTTCGTCTCTCGTCCTTCGCGAAAACCATTTGTGAGCGATTCGCTTGTGCATGTTTCGTTCGTTGTTTTCACGAAGGACGAAGAACAAAAGATCGGAACGGGATTTCCCAGCCAACAGTTGGGTGGGGATTATTCTGCGGCACCCTACACCAAGTCGTCGTGAGGGGGCATCCTTCGATGCGGTATCTACTCGCTATCCTGTTCTGCATCAGCACGGTCTCCCGTGTTCTGTCCCAGGAGAATCCCCCGCGCATTCCCGTTGTCAAAACATGGGAGGCACTCCAGGAACTGCCACCCATCGACCTGGGTGATGGTGTCAAGATTCGCCTTGGTCTCGAAGAAGACAAGATTCCGCAATGGAGCGGTGCCTTCCTTTATTGTTTGACGGAAGGCTACCTTCCACCGACAAGCGGAAGTGGTCCAACACCCTTAGGGCCGGTATATGCAACTGTGGCCTTTGAGAACGAAAAGGCCGATAGCACCATCGAGCGTTGGGAATACAGCGGCAAAAGACCGAAAGGAACATACCTGTATGTCCGTGCTATTGCAGCCGATCAAATCGGAACCTACCACATCACGGTGACCGATCGTCTAAGCAAGGCGATCGCCAGGGGTCAAGCCGCCATCACAAAGGACTTCTTCCATCCCTGGATGCCATGGATTAAAGGTCTCGACAAACCCGTGAGCCCGTGGGAGGGCATCGCGCTGCCGGGTGTGGACAGTCACGGTGAGGTTGCCTTTATCGAACCCGGCAACGCCAAGAAGGGACGGCTTCCCACGCTTCTGCCGAGCGATGAAAAGCCGAATTTGACGATCAAGATTGAAGGGAAGGAAATTGTCATACGTGCGGAGTCGGAATTCACGACGAGTCGGCCCGATTATCATTTGATCGCCCGTTGGTGGGTGAACGATAAGCCATTCGTGCCGAAACAGATCGACAGACTGTGGATTTTCTCCGGTTATGGCCGCGTCAGCGAGGACAAGGAACTGCGTGTGGAGTTTAACTTTCTCCCCGAGCGTCTTGGTGCCAAGGTTGGCGACAAGATCGGCCTCCAACTGATGCACTGCGAAAGCCAATGGGTTTGGTGCGCAAGTTCATCACTGCCTGGACATGCGGCGTCATCGGCCAAACGAGGTGAGAACGCGAGAGTTTCAAATCGGATCGAGTTTGAGGTGCCGACCAAGCCTGGGCCATAATAGAGAATCCTCGGTTGCCTTCCCGATGAATCTGCGTGGCTCCCTCGGGATCGGACACCCTTCGAGGACACATCTCATCTATTGCTGCGCTGCCAGGCCACGGCAATTCGCAGTTGTTCGGAACCCGGGAAGTTGTTGTGCCAGGACT
>DASZJS010000801.1:0-4036 GCA_035947935.1 Gemmata sp.
GTCCGTCTATCGATCCCGTTGGCTTGGCTGCCGAGCGTCGGGCCTTCGCCGCGTTTACTCCACAACCCGCTTCGCACACTGCACCGGCTTCATCGCTCAATCCGATCCCACCCCTTCCCGACACAATCGGGCTACTCGGAGACGATGCCGATGCGGCCCTGCTGGCGTCTGAGGTAGCCTTGCGCGGGGGCGTGGTGGTGGTCTGTGGAAACCGAGTACCGGTGTATGCCGGGATTGATGCCACTCTGGCCCGGGGGTTCATTACGCCGCTGGAGGCAGAGCAGGCCCGCCTCCGCGTAAGGTCTTCCGATAACCTCATGGAATTCCATCGGGCGGGGCTGGTTTTTGTGGCCAAGGGACACAATCCGTTCCGATTGGCAACCACGGTTCTTCCTCGGGTGGTGGTGTGCGTGATCCGTCCTTTCGGGGATGATCCCACGCACATGGTCCGGGACAATCGAGTTGGCGATGCAAGCGGTTCTGGCTGGGGAGAACTGGAAGTGTTTCCTTATCCCCGTCGTGTGGTTCAGGTCAGCTTTTGCAAAAGCAAACGGATTGCGCTATTCCCGAGCCCGGCAATCGACACCGATGCCACTGCCACACTGGCGACGTGGCTCAAGCCGTTTGGCTGCGAACCGATTATCTTTCCGGATGCCAGTTTCATGTCTCGATCTCGAATTCAGATGTTGAACGGTGCGGAATGCTTGAATTTACCGTATTCTGACACTGAACGCACAACCCCGAAAGTGTCTTCTGGGGCATAAGCGACTCCAAACAGAAGCCTCCAGCCTGATTGCGACAGTACGTTCGTCCGGTTAGGATAAACCTGATCGGCCGACAACCCGTCGGCTGGCGGGGAAGCCGGCAACAAGGGCGGGTGACTGCGATGCGCGATCCGATGAATTGGGCGTTGCAAGTCTTCCGGGCGTTCGGCATCCCGGTCAAGGTTCACATCTTCTTTTTCGTCGTAACACTTGGACTGTTCTTGCGTCAAATCACGCTTCCCGGAATGAAGGACATATGGTGGGTCGATGTATTTTTGCTCACGGTGGTGGTGTTGTTTGGAGTGATTCTGATCCACGAATTCGGTCACTGTTTCGGAGCGCGGTATGTCGATGGTGAGGCAAAAGAAGTCCTGATCTGGCCGCTTGGTGGGCTCGCTTTCGTGGATGTGCCGCATACACCACGGGCCAATTTCATTGCCACGGCCGCCGGGCCGGCGATGAACATCGTCATCTGCTTGGTGTGCGCGGTGTTCATGTCGCTTGCGGGATTTCTCCCAAGTCTGAACCCGATTATTGAGCCCTATCGAGCAGAGATGACAAATTTCCATGACGGCCTAAAGTATACAAGCGTCTATGGCCATAAGTTCTACAGGACTAGCTCAACGGGCTCAAAGGAGGAGGCTACGTCGAACGATTTTGCGGACGGATTGCCAAAGTCAGGAGTCGAACGAGCGCTGGCACCAACTTGGGTAGTCTGGCTCTATCGCACCTTTTGGATGAGTTGGACGCTTTTTTTGTTTAACCTGATCCCTGCTTACCCCCTTGATGGTGGGCGAATGCTCCAATGTGTGGTTTGGGCGCGAACCGATCACCGCCGTGGGGTTGTCGTAGCTGGATACAGCGGGTTTGTCGTGTCCGTGCTGTTCCTGCTCGTATCGATCACCACGAACGAAGCTTTGTTCATGGGGTTGGCACTGTTCATGCTGTACTCGGCTTCCTTGGCCCTTCATCAGTTGGAGATGGAGGATGGGCCGTTTGGCTACGACTTCTCGGCCGGTTATACCAGCCTTGAGAAAGACGACGAAAAGCCGAAAAAGCCGAAACAGGTCGGCTGGTTTACGCGCTGGCGACAGGCCCGTCGAGCGCGCAAGCTTCAAAGAGAGGCAGATGAGCGGCAGCGAGATGAGGAACGGATGGATCAATTGCTGGAGAAAATTGCCCGCTCCGGCAAGGATTCGCTCACGGATGAGGAAAGGCGGTTCCTGGAGCGTGTCAGCGCCCGCAAGCGGAACATGTCGTAGAACGGCTCAGTGGAGCGCGGGAGTTCCGCCCGCTCTTGTTTTTGGAGTTTTGTTGTGTCCACGCTAATCACACCACGAACCCTGTCCGGGTTTCGCGATTACCTTCCCAATGTGATGCTCGCCAGGGAGCAGGTTCTCCAGATCGCTCGGCAGGTCTATCGTGGCTATGGCTTCACACCAATCGACACACCAGCCTGCGAAGCACTCGACGTATTACTCGGCAAGGGTGGTGACGAATCCGACAAGTTAGTTTATCGCGTCCAGAGCGCACGAGGCGACAAGGTGGAGATGGGACTGCGGTTCGACCTGACCGTCCCGTTCGCCCGTTTCTCCGCGCAGTACATCAACGAACTCGGCACGCCATTCAAGCGGTACGCGATGGGTCCAGTCTGGCGCGGCGAACGGCCAGGACAGGGCCGTTATCGTGAATTCTGGCAATGCGATTTCGACACCATCGGCACCACCTCGAACGCCGCGGATATTGAGACGGTGCTGGTCATCAACGAGTTGTTCGAGAAAATCGGCTTCGAGCGGTTTGAGATTCGCGTGAACAATCGGTTGGTGCTAAACGGGTTGCTGGAACTCAAGGGGCTGGCGGACAAAGCGGTGCCGTTACTGCGATCTCTCGACAAACTCCCCAAAATTGGTCGAGAGAAAGTTGCCGCAGAGATGATGACGGAAGCGGGTGTTACGTCCGAACAGGCGGATGCGGTACTCACGCTCGCAACGACAACCGGAACAAACGACGAGGTGCTCAACAGGATCGAATCATTCTTCGCGGGCATTCCAAACGAAAAGGCGGCCGAGGGACTTCGACGACTGCGGGAACTTCTCACTGTTGCCAAAACAGCCGGTGTCCCGGAGGGTCGCATCAAGATTGACCTGAGCATTTGCCGCGGCCTGGACTACTACACTGGCACCATCTACGAAACATTCCTGACCGACCTACCGGGGATTGGCTCGGTGTGCAGCGGTGGACGATACGATAATCTTGCCAGCCTCTACACGAAACAAGTTTTGCCGGGTGTGGGGGCATCACTTGGGCTCGACCGACTCATCGCGGCGATGGAGGAACTGAAACATTCCCTCCTTACCGGCCAGACCACTCCAGCACAGGTGTTGGTAGTGCAGTTCGATGCTGCCCGACTCGGGGATTATCAGCGAATTGCCCGGGCACTGCGTTCTGCTGGCGTATGTGTCGAAGTTTACCCCGATGCCAAGAAGGTCGGACAGCAACTTGCTTACGCCGAGAAACGCGGTTTCAAACTCGCAGTGATCGCCGGTGCCGCCGAGTTTGAGCAAGGCGTGTGGAAGGTGAAGAACCTGGCGAAACGTGAAGAGATTGCGGTACCCGAGGCAGAACTGGTCAAGCGCGTGGGAGAATTGGTGGAATCTTCAGCAACTCGAAGTGGTGCAAGTGCATGAATCGCGACAACCACTACGAAGTGGCCTTCGAGGCGTTCCTGCGGGAACGCGGAGTGGCGACGTTGCCGATCATTGAGGCTCGCCGCAGCTATCTCGACGATTCCGAAATCAAGTCTCCGGATTTCCTCGTTGTTGGTCCAGCCGACACACGCTATGTCGTGGATGTCAAGGGGCGGAAGTTCCCGGGACGAGGTCGTAGAAGCCACAAAGTCTGGGAGAACTGGTCGCCGCGGGCCGATGTTGAGGGACTCACTCGTTGGGCCGCACGGTTCGGTTCCGGGTTCCGCGGCGTTCTGGCATTCGTCTACCACATTCTCCCGGAAGTCGAACTCATGCACGGGACGCCGGATCAATTTGAGTTCCGCAAGCGTCTTTACCTCATCCGCGGGGTCACAGTAACGGATTATCGCGCTGCCATGAGGCCTCGCAGCCCGCGATGGGGGACAGTCCACCTCACAACGGATGCCTATCGAGGTGTTGTGAAGCCTTTCTCGCACTTTCTCTCCGCAGCTACAGAACGCGTAGAATTGACAACGAAAATCCAATGATCGCCCTCACCCCCAACCCCTCTCCCCGCGGGAGAGG
>DASZJS010000802.1:0-2435 GCA_035947935.1 Gemmata sp.
TCTGGGAACTCGTTCTGCATCTCATCGCCACCCAGGATGCCCTATTGCGACGGATTCGAGGTGAGGCCGCGGGGCTCAAAACAGAGGACTTCTGGCTCCCTGTCCCACCTGTTTCGGAGGTTGCGTGGGCGGAGACGGTCGAGCGACTGAAGTGTCAAGAGGCCGAGTTGCGGCAGGCGATCAGCGATTTCTCCGATGAGCGGCTGGATGCCGTGTTGGTAACCGGGGGCAGTTCCGCTTACAACAACTTCCACGGCCACATTCAGCACAACGCCTACCATGCAGCACAAATCTGCCTACTCAAGAAAGCTCAACGCGCCTGATCTGGTTCACTTCTCACCTGAACCACCGGAGCCACTTTCCGATCAGCCGCTTCGCTCGCGGCGTTAGCCGCGAGCGATTGTACTGGTCGCCGATCTTCTTGATCGCCTCCGTGTATGTGGGGTATGGAAAGACCGTATTCGCCAGCGTTTTCAAGCCAATGCCACTGGTCATGGCAACGGAAAGCGTTCCAGTCAGCTCGCCCGCGTGGGGGCCAACCACGGTTGCTCCAAGAATGCGATCCGAGCCCTTCTGAACCAGCACCTTGATCTGGGTCTCGGCCCCATCGGCGGAGGCGCGGTCGAGTTGCGAGGAGTCGTGCCGGAACACAGTCACGGCAACATTCCGAGTACGGGCCTCTTCTTCGCTTAACCCAACCCGGCCGATCTCGGGCTCTGTGTAAGTACACCAGGGAATTATCAGTGAGGCGGCCCGCGCCTTAGTCGGGAACAGGGCATTGCGGATGACCAGGCGAGCCATTGCATCGGCTGCGTGGGTGAACTTGTATCCGAGAGAAGCCACATCACCAGCCGCGAAGACCCGATGATTTGTCGTTCGGAGATAATCATCGACACGCACGCCCGCTTTGAGATCAGACGCTACGCCGGCCGCTTCCAGATTCAGGTTTTCGATGTTCGGCTGACGTCCGGTCGCGACCAACACCGCATCGTATGCCGAAGGAGAAACCTGCTCAGTTGCGAATTCCACACCATCCGATCGCAATGCTCCTTTCACAACCTGGGCTGCATCCTGGTCTTCCTTGGGCAACACCCGACCACTCCGCGAGTAAAGCGTTACTTTCGATCCCAGGCGTGCGAATGCCTGCGCGAGTTCGCAACCGACCGGGCCAGAGCCCAGCACTAGAAAACTTTTCGGCAATTCGGTAAGCGTGAAGATCGATTCGTTAGTGAACCATCGCGATTCGCGCAGTCCAGGGATATCGGGCATGACCGGCCGAGCACCTGTGGCAATCACACATCGGCCGAACTTCAGTTTCGACCCATTCGCTTCAATGGTGTCCTCGCTGAGAAACTTTCCCTCTCCCAGGAACACATCGACCCCGAGTGACCGAAACCGTTCGGCGGAGTCATGTGAAGCCAAACCGGCGCGCACACGCCGAACCCATTCCATGACTGCTGCGAAGTCGATCATGGGTTCCGCAACGCGTATGCCGAACTGTCCTGCTTGCCGCACTGCGGCAACGGCCTTGGCTGTTCGGAGCAATGCCTTGCTGGGCACACATCCGACGTTGAGACAATCACCTCCAAGCAGATCGCGTTCCACCATCGCCACCCGTGCCCCGAGCCCGGCAGCACCAGCGGCACACACCAACCCAGCCGGCCCACCACCAATCACCACCAACTGATAACGAGGAAGCGGGGTTGGGTTCACCCAATCTGATGGTTTGAGGTATTGCCGCAGGATTTGATCGTGCGGATCATCCGGCAAAAGGGGGATTGTCATGGAGCGGATTCTCTTCATCTTGTAGGGTGGAACGGATTCTCTTCATCTTGTAGTGGGTCGAGGCTTTGCGAGGCCCACCATCTTCGTATTCGTGGTATTGGTGGGCCTCGACGTGCTGCGCACGGCTCGACCCACCCTACAAGAAGCTCGCCCGGTTTTGTAGGGTGGGTCGAGGCTTTTCGAGCCCCATCATTTTTCCTGGTGCTTCATGGCTCCCAAAAAAGTTGCTGGGGTTGTCACCGAATACCGGAAGTGGTCGCACGCTGATGTGATCCTCCGGAATCTGCTCGATGGCTACCCCGATGGTAAGCGTCCGGATCTCGAACTCGTTGCTCTCTTCACCGATCAGGTGCCTAAGGGCGATATGAGTCGCGATCTCGCGAAGAAACACGGGTTCAAGATTTACGAGTCCATTCCCGAGTGCCTCACGCTCGGTGGCAAATCGCTTGCTGTGGAGGCAGTACTCTCCATCGGTGAACACGGAACCTACCCAAGTAACGATAAGGGACAGATTCTCTATCCCCGGCGGCGATTCTTCGAGGAAATCACCAAGGTTTTCGAGAAGAGCGAAAAGAGCGTTCCCGTCTTCAACGACAAGCACCTGGCAGCAACGTGGGAGGATGCCAAGTGGATGTACGACCGCGCCCGGA
>DASZJS010000803.1:0-21826 GCA_035947935.1 Gemmata sp.
GTCATCCTAACCATATTCAGGGTAACACGAGGCTGTGCTTCTCTATCTTTCCCAGGTTACTGCCCAGATTATCCAGTCACCTCCATGTTACGGGTCAAAAACTTGTGGGCATACCTATGCACGCGTGGGCAGACTGTCATCAGTTCGACGTTGCTGTCAGGTTTTGTCATGTTATGTCAGGTTTTTTTCGGCCTCTTGGAACACCACCATGTTCAAATGAAGATGAACGATGCGTTAGCGGGTTGGAAACATTGTTCAGGAGTTCTCACTTTCAGGTGGATCAACACGGTATGACTGCGTAAACGCAGGTGAAACGAGATCAATCTGACCTGCTCGAGCTGCCGTTGTTGCTCCTTCGGAAATGCGCGCGCTCTTGACGTAACCCACGTTCCCATTCTCAGTGACCAGCCATATTCCCGCCTTTGTTCGGCGCTTAAGCTCGGCTGCAACTTTTTTCAGTACCTCAAATGCCTTGGCCTTGTTCGTACCGGCTCCAAGTTGGGCCTGCGCCAATCGGTTGCCTCTTCGCCGCCCAACATTCAACATGAACCTCTCAGCCTTCTTAGACTTCGGCGTCTTGCACAACAGCCAGATGCGGTCGAGTTGACCTAACTTCTCGATTTCCTCCGTCAAGTCACCATCGACCGGGACTGTTTGAAGAGCCTTTGGGTAAAACCGCTCCAACTCGACTTCCAACTGATATCGCGAACTGACTTCCTTGACGAATTGGATGAGTTCATCTGGAAGCATGTGAAATTGAACATTTACTGATGGCATCAGCGCCTCCTTCTGTAACCGACGAACTGCATTTCGAGACCAGCACGTATGTTCAGATCTTGGATCGCTAATCGCTCCCGAAGAACCGCCTGACCGTTGGGCTGAGTGCGGCCCACATTGATCCCGTAGATCGAACCATCAGGGCGTTGTACCAATATGTCAGGACGATGTGAGTTCTTGAAGCCGTTGAGTGTATCGAACACTCGTTCCTTCAGATTGACGCCATCAAAGCTGCGACCGCCAGCAATAACCGTATCTCCATTTGCCGTCACCTCCCTTGCCAGCCGGCGAATCGTGCGGTTGTGGCCGAAGCGATTGTCCGTCTTGGGGCCGGTTTTTGCCTTTTCGCAGTCGTTGTGCGCCCAGACCGAGAAGCCCCACTCTTCCGATCCGACAAAGTAGGTATGGTAATCGGCAGAAATAATCACTTCAATCATAAACAAAATCGTGATTTGGCCGCGATGTGTTATTGGAGAATTCGGGCACCTCCGCCCACACGTGGGCGCAATTATTGTTTGCATAGCTTGGAATGAGTGGAAGTTGGTTCTTATGAATTGAGCCAACTCTGCAATGAATGCGAGCAGATGTGCATAAAAAACAATCACCCGGATGGTTGGCAGCCTCTCCCCTCTGCCAAGTCACTCGGGTGATCGTATAAGCAGAACCAGCTCCGACTTGCTAATAGGTCGGCCTCTCCCCTCCGACCAATCAGCTTGTTCAGTTTCCAGTTCGCCGCAGTGTGTATTAGCAGGGGTGGTGCCAAACTCACGAAAAAATATCCTGGCTGACTGCGAACGCAGATAACCCCTTGGATTTCAATGATATCGGACCTGTTCTGCTGACGTCTTGAACCATTTGCGAGATGAATGTGTCGTGAAGTGTGCTAACGAGACGTGCAAGTTTCCTCATCGGATGTCGTGAGGCGCGGCATTCTGCAAGGTGGGATTCACTGAAGCACGGAGAACGACCACCCGACCATTATTTCTGGAGCGTTGACGGTCGATCAACTCAACGCATACGATCCTGGTAGTCCATCCGTTATACTCCGCGAGGTCGGGATTGAGACGTTCGCCCTCACCCCCTCTCCCAGGGGAGAGGGGGGAACAGATCAAAGCCCCCTCTCCCCTGGGAGAGGGGGTTGGGGGGTGAGGGCGAATTCCTACAGGAGCGAGCAATGGCGACAGATATTCGTCTCAAGGAAGAATTGCCGACAATCACCGATCTCCTGATCGAGACATACACCGAATGCAGTCGGCTGAACCACCTCGCCCACGAGCCACTGCCAAACCGGGATGCCGTGGCGGATATTGTTGCGGATCTCTTCGAGGTGCTTTACCCCGGGTACTGGCGGCGTCAAAACCTGCATATCGGCAATATTGGGTATTATGTGGGCAGTCTTGTAGATGCCCTGCACGACAAATTGACCATCCAGATTGCCCGCGCGTTGCGACACGAGTTGTGCCACGAATCGCCTCACGCCGATTGTGAGGCAATGGCCCAGCCGAAGGCGGTCGAGTTGCTCCGGCGACTCCCCGATGTTCGCAAGACACTGGAACTCGATGTGGATGCGGCGTTCCGCGGCGATCCGGCCGCTCGAAACCACCACGAAATCATTTTCTGCTACCCGGGCCTTCAGGCGATCACGGTTTACCGGGTGGCACATGAGCTACACGGGCTGGGAGTGCCGTTCATTCCTCGGATGATGACCGAACTCGCTCACGCCCAGACGGGTATTGATATTCACCCTGGTGCGACAATTGGCCCGGGTTTCTTCATCGATCATGGAACGGGCGTGGTTATTGGTGAAACCTGCGAAATTGGGCAGTATGTCAAGCTCTATCAAGGCGTCACACTTGGGGCGCTGAGTTTCACCAAGGACGATGATGGGGCACTCCGGAAGGGCGGCTATAAGCGTCACCCAACGCTACGGGATGGAGTGGTGGTCTATGCCAACGCCACAATTCTCGGTGGGCAGACGGTGATTGGCGAGCGTGTCGTGATTGGCTCGAACGTCTGGCTGACCGAGAGCGTCCCACCAGATACGACCGTGGTTCTGGAAAAGCCCCGGCTCCGGCTCAAGGGAGCGAAGCCGGTGAACGAACCGTTGACGTATGATATTTGAGTTGTCGGTCATCATGTGAGGACGTTCCAATGACCGAAGCCGAGGCCGCCCGGCTCGATGATTACCGCTTCCAGATGGGTCACGATGCCGGGAATCTCTCGTTGGCGCTCGATCAACTCACCGATGCAATCACCGCTTTGAACCAGCACTTGGTTTACTATCGGCTTGGCCCGGGGGACCGCAAAACGCCACCACCGGACCTTGCTCCGCTGTTGGGTGTGTTGGTGGATACGAAGAAGTTGGTGCAGGAATCACTTCTGCGGTTGAAGGGGAAGAATTGAGACCGGTGGTGTCGCTGCGCTCAACCACCGGCTAATTGCTACGACCCCTCCGGGGTCGATACTGGTCTTGCAGCAAACCTCCCATTGTTTTCAAATTACCCCCCGAGCGTTCGGACATCGCTCCCGGGTTCCAGTGCTCATTTGCAGGTCCGTACCTTCGGAGGAAGACGATGCGACGGTTCCTACTCGCGGCGACCCTGTTCTCGCTGATCGGTATGACGCCAGCGGTGGCGGATGACCCGCTTGTCCAGGTTGTTCAGCCTGCTCAACCAAAAGTGATCCAGCCAGTTCAATCGCCTGTCCAAATCACATCAACACCTATCCTGTCCCAACTCGAAGAAGATGTGAAGACATTGGAAGATCAACGGCATACGAAGAAGACGCACTTGAAGGAGGCCGAAATCCGAGTCGTGATCGCAGAGAAGAACTTGGAGCGGCTCGACCGCATCGATAGGAGTAGAGGTGTCTCCAAGGAGGATATGGAGAAGGCTAAAATAGAAGTCGAGGCGACGAAAGCCCAGGTCGAGATTCGGTCGGGTGAGTTGAAGGAGATCGAGGTTAAAATCAAGCACGCCAGGAAGCGGCTCGAAGAGGCAAAGGCGGTCGCCGATCAGAAACCGACAAACGAGGAACTGAAAGCAGGTGTCGTTGCGATGGCGGCGGGCTGGTTTGGAGGAACACCACTTCGGGGTGGCGCAGCGCTGCCTCAGCCATTGGGTACACCCGCGACTTTGGCATCGAAAATCGCCGTGTTCAATATGGCGGCAGTGATGAAGGACTACGGAAAAGCCAAGTATCAAGTCTACCAGTTGAACGAAGAGCGCAAGAGATTGTCGGCCGATCTGGTCCCTCTGCGGGCGGAGTGTACCAAACTCCAAAATGATATCACGATTGAGCAAAATCCCACGATGAAGGAGCAGCTGGAACAGCGAAAGGTTGAATTGACTCGGCAGATCGAGGACAAGAGCAAGAGAATAGACAAACAAATGACCAATAAAGCAAGTGCGTTGATCTCCTCGCTTTACGATGAGATCAAGTTGGTGGTGGATGAGACTGCGAAGACGAAAGGCTACGCCATCGTTTTTGCCTACCCCGATGCGTCCAACCCCGAGGATTTGATGAGTCCCCACGTGAAGGAACTCAAACTGAAACCACCAGCAGCCCAGCCGTTCTACGTGGCGAAAAAAGTCGATCTGACCGATGAGGTGATCGAGACATTGAATGCCCGTTATCCGGTTCCTCCAATCCCGAACGCGCCGTAGGATTTCAGCCCTTCAGACTGAAATCCAAACACGTAGGCACACCCCCTCCCTGACGGTCGGGGTTCGCCCGGAGCGTGAAAATGTCTTGGTTTTCGGGCGAACCCCGACCGTCAAGGGAGGGGAGACTCCCAACACTGGACTTGCAGCAAACCCCCCATTACTTTCAAATTACCCCCGAGCATTCGGACATCGCTTCCGGGTTAGTGCTCATTTGCAGGTCCGTACCTTCGGAGGAAGACGATGCGACGGTTCCTACTCGCGGCGATCCTGTTCTCGCTGATCGGTATGACGGCGGCGGTGGCGGATGACCCACTGGTCCAGGTTGCGCCCGCTCAACCAAAAGTGATCCCATCAGGTCTACCAACTTCTCCCATTACAACTGCGGCTACATTGGAAGAGGAACTGGAAACACTGGAAGCCCAGCGTGAGACCAAGAAGGGATACTTGAAGGCTGCTGAGATCGGTGTCAAGGCCGCAGAGATGAATGCACAGCGGCTCGACCGCATCGCTGGCGATGGAGATGTCTCCAAGGAAGATGTCGAGCAAGCGAAAAAGAAGGTCGAGGGGGCCAAAGTCCAGTTCGAGGCCCGAACAAGTGAGCTGAAGGAGGTCGAAGTCAAAATCAAGTACGCCGGGAAGCGGCTCGAAGAGGCGAAGGCGGTTGCCAATCGGAAACCGACGGCCGAGGAACTGAAAGCATTGGTTACTGCGATGGCGGCGGGCTGGTTTGGAGGAACACCACTTCGGAGTGGCGCAGCGTTGCATTTGCCATCGGCTGCTCCCTCAACCTCCGAGCAAAAAATCGCCGCGTTCAACATGGCGGCCGTGATGAAGGAGTACGGAAAAGCCAATTATCAAGTCTACCTGTTGAACGAAGAGAAGAAGAAAATGTCGGCCGATCTGGTCGCTTTACAAGCCAAATACCTCAAGAACCAGCAGGATATTCAGAACCAGCAAGATGCCGGTCTCAAGGAACAGATTCAGGAGAGACAGGTCGAGCTGACCCGGCAGATCGAGGACAAGAATCACATAATCAACAAGAAGATGAATGAGAAGGCGACCAAGATTATTTCCTCGCTTTACGATGAGATCAAGGAAGAGGTGGACAAGATGGCCGAGCAAAACGGCTATGACATCGTGTTTGCTTATCCCGATGCGAGAAGCCCCGAGGAATTGAAGAGTGCCTATGTGAAGGAACTCAAGTTGAAACCACCGGCTGCCCAGCCGTTTTTTTTGACGAAGAGTGTCGATCTGACCGATGCGGTAATCAAGGGATTGAATACCCGCAATCCCGCTCCGCCAGTCCCAGAGGGTGCGCAGTCTCCCCCCATGCCCATCCCCATGAAGTAACCCAGTGGACTTCCACGGCACACCCATTCGTCGCGCAGATGAGCGGGTTCGTGTTTCCGATCCGGCCCCCAATTGCGTATCATCACCACTTGGGGCCAACGATGCTCTTCCCGGTAAGATGAACTAAACGGTAAGATCATCGGCACAGACCGGATGACTGTAGCCCCCCAGACTCGGACTGTGGAAGGATTCAACGCTGCCATGAGCGATGCAAACCAGACCGGCCTTCTTCTCAGCGTGCGGTCGGCAGACGAGGTAGCAGCAGCACTCGCTGGCGGAGCCGACTTGATCGATATCAAAGAACCCGCGAAAGGGCCGCTTGCCCCGGCGGAAGCCGAGGTAGTCGCGTCGATCATTGAAGCCGTTAAAGGCAAGGTGCCAGTCAGCGCTGCCCTGGGAGAGTGGTCGCCCAACGCCATCACCGAGGCCCACTGGCATCTCGAATTGAAACTGAATTACGTGAAGTGGGGGCTTGCTGGCTACTCACCCCATCCGGGCTGGGGCGAGGACTTGCTCGATACGCGTCGGCAACTCCCCGTTGGAATGGAAATGGTTGCAGTGGCCTATGCCGACTGGGAGCGTGCGAAGTCGGTGTCGCCCGCGGAACTGGCGAAATTCGCCAAGCGGTTCCGGTTCAAGGCATTTCTGCTCGATACCTGGGGCAAGGACGGGAAGACGCTCCTCGACTTCATGACCGCGGCCGAGGTGGCGGAACTGGTCGAGAGCCTCAAACGGCTTTACATCACCGTGGCGATTGGTGGATCGCTTCGGCCGGAACACGTCAAGCAATTGAGGAATGCGGCCCCGGATTACTATGCAGTTCGCTCATCGGCCTGTGCAGCCGGCAAGCGGGATGGCGTCATCGATGTGGCCCGGGTGAAGAAGTGGAAGGACACAATTCTTGGCTGAGTGTTCAGTGTTCAGTTACTGGTTCCCGCCATGATGGCCCTCACCCCCAACCCCTCTCCCCGAGGGAGAGGGGAGGCAGATTTACTCCCCTCTCCCTCGGGGGGAGGGGTTGGGGGTGAGGGCCATCACACTACGAGCGAAGCGAGCCATGCCCGATGATCCCTTCCTGACCCTCATCGTTGAATCGCTAAACCTCATGCACCCGCGGTTTGCCGCGGCCAACGGACGAGAATATGCACCGGCTGAGGCCGGGGAACCGCCTGCCACCCGCAAGGCACGCGAACGATCGTTCCTGATGGAGTTCTATCACGAATATCGCCGCCTGTGGGACCAGGCGTTCCCGGTCGAACTGGGACTCGGGCACATCATCGTCCAGGGTGAGCCGGAAATCACCAGTCGAATACCCGATCTTCTGTTCTGGCAACTCGGCGAACGCGGACAACCCGATCGCAGGCTGGGTGCGATGTCTGTTGCATTCCTGTCGAACCCGGATGCCGTGACTGCCGACCAATCGCTACTCGCTCGTTTCCGCAAAACTCCCGGATATCAATACGCGGTCAGCATTGTTGTCGGCCGATGGGCCGCTGTTCCTGCGAATGGGTTGCCTTCCGCGGATGGGGTAACGGTCATCTTCTTCGACATCGAACGGTGGATGGCGAAGGTGGTTGGGGCGGAGTGAGGAATGAGACGTTCGCCCTCACCCCCCAACCCCCTCTCCCCGCGGGAGAGGGGGCATTGATTTGCTCCCCCTCTCCCCGGGGAGAGGGGGTTGGGGGGGTGAGGGCGAACACCAACTGCCATCAATTTCGTATAGCAACACCACATCCCAACTGCCGCTTCATTCACGGAGCCACAATGTTCCGCATCAGTGCCGCTATTGCGATCCTGGGAGCCGCAACGATGGCCGTTCTCGCTGCCGAGCCGTCAGCCCCAACCGCTGAGGATGCCAAACTCGCGAAATTGTTTCGCGAGTATCTCGACAGCGAGTTCGAGCGCCATCCCCTGTTTGCGACTCAACAGGGCAACCACGACCACGACGACCGACTCGATGATCTTTCCCCGGAGGCCAGAAAGAAAGACGATGAAACAGCCAAGGATTGGCTTCTCTCGCTGCCGAAAAAGATCGATCCGAAAGCCCTCAGCCGCGATGGTCAAATCGATTACGAGATCTGGAGCCACACGCTGAAATATGGGCTCTGGTCCGTCGAGAACGATAATCGATTCGAGTACGACCCCCGCGTCTACGGCGAATATATCTCGGACAGTGTCTTCCTGCTGTTCACCCAATCGACACTGCCGCGCGGGCGGAATGTGGCGAACGCCGCAAAGCGGATTGGGTATATCCCGAAGATTGTGGCGGCTGCTAAGGCCGGGCTGAAAAACCCACCCAAAATCCTGACGGAAGTCACCATCAAGCGGAACCTCGGTGCCATCGCGTTTTTCGAGAAGGAGATCTACTCCTTTGCCGGCGAAACGCCAGGTTCCGAGCCACTAGCCACTCCTTGCCGCGAAGCCGTCAAAGCACTCAAGGAGTACCAGACATTCCTCGAAAAGGAACTGCTTCCCCGATCAACCGGCGAGTGGCAACTGGGCAAGCAGAAGTTCGGCGAGAAGCTGGAACGCGAACTGGATGCGGCACTCACCGCCGATGAAGTGGTGAAACTCGCCGAGGCCGAGGCCGAACGAGTGGAACGGGAGATGTATTACATTGCGAAACAATTGTGGTCCAAGGTCTTCCCGATCAAGGCGCTCCCTCCGGACGATGCGGTTGGTCGCCGTTTCACCATCGGGGCGGTACTCGGTGAACTCGGCAAGGAACACGGCAAGCCCGAGAACATCGTCGTCGATGCTCGCAAAACCGTGAACAAGATCCGCACCTTCATCCGCGATAAGAAGATTCTCGTACTTCCGGAGCCGGATACCTGCAAGGTGATCGAGATGCCGGAGTTCCAGCGTGGATTCTCGGCGGCATACCTGAATCCGGCACCACCGCTCGATCCCAAGGCGGACAGCCTCTATGCCGTTTCTCCGCCACCGAAGGAATGGACTCGCGAGAGAGTCGAAACATTCCTTCGCGAATACAACGCGGCGATGCTCCAGATCCTCACCATCCACGAGGCCTATCCGGGACACTACGTTCAGCTTGCTTACTCGAATCGCTGTCCGTCACTGGTTCGGAAGATTCTCTCATCGGGCACATTTGCCGAGGGCTGGGCGGTCTACACCGAGCAGATGATGCTCGATCAGGGTTATGGAGATGGCGATTTGTCGCTGCGATTGCACCAGCTCAAGTTTTATCAGCGGGCGGTCATCAACGCGATTCTCGACAACAAGATGCACTGTACGAACATGACCGACGAGGAGGCGATGAAAATTCTGGTCGAGCGCGGCTTCCAGACCGAGGCCGAGGCGGTTGGGAAAATCCAGCGAGCTAAACAGAGTAGCACTCAGCTTTCCACGTACTTCGTTGGCCGCATGGCGTTCTACAAGCTGCGCCAGGATGTGGAGCGCAAGCAAGGCGACAAATTCGATTTGGCCAAATTCCACGAGGACGTATTGAGCCATGGGACTCTGCCGGTGAAGTATTTGCCGGAGTTGGTGAGGTGATTGCTTTTTTCGTCCCTCGTCCTCCGTCCTTCGTCCTTCGTGAAAACCAACCTGCGTTCAGCTTTAATTTCAGCGTGAAAAGTGATACAACCTTACTGAGCGATTTGCATTTCTTCCGTTGTCGTCAATCGAGAAGACAACGGAGTAAAACATGAGTTGGTTTTCACGAAGGACCAAGGACGAAGGACGTCACCACTTCAGGAGCCATTTCGATGAGTAGCCCACTGTTTCTGCCGAGCCGTCGGCTGTTCCTGGCCTCTGCCGCATCGGCTACCGTCCTTCCGTTTTGGACGGTGAAGGGAGCGTTTGCCGAAGAGTTGACCAGGACGCCGGCCCAGACGGAAGGCCCGTTCTACCCGAACAAGCTCCCACTCGACACCGACAACGACCTGTTGATTATTAACGATGCCATCACCCCAGCGGTCGGTGTAATTACCCACCTGACGGGCAAGATTCTGGATGCGAAGGGGAACCCAGTCAAGAACGCGGTCGTCGAGATCTGGCAATGCGATGCGAATGGGGTCTATCTACACACTGGCGACAGCGATGGAAAGAAAGACAAGCAGGACAAAAACTTCCAGGGGTTCGGCCGGTTTGTGACGGGGAGTACGGGTGAGTATTACTTCCGCACGATCAAGCCGGTCCCATATCCTGGGCGAACCCCGCACATCCACTTCAAGATCAAGCAGGGTCGCAAGGAATTGCTGACCACTCAGTTGTACGTGAAGGCCGAAGCAGGTCGGAATCAGAAGGACTTTATCTATACGGGAGTGAAGGACGACAAGCAACGGGAGTCGATCACTGTGGAATTCGAGAAGGTGAAGGGATCGAAGATCGGTGAAGTGGCAGCAAACTTCGCCATCGTCCTCGGTGCGACGCCGGAAGGCTGAATGCGTTTGTTTCCAGGGGTTGCGCTCGCCTTCGGCTCGCTTCACCCCTGGCTACCATCAAGCGCCCTTCCAGGGCTTGATAACGGTCGCAACGCGACCGTGCCCAGCCGCGGAGCGGCGTGTGATGGTAGCCAGGGGTGAAGCGACAGCGAAACCCCCTGGACACCAAATTCTTCACTCTCCCCCAGCACCAGTCGCTGGCTTGCCCTCGATCTCGATCTGAAGTGTCTGGACAATCTCCTTCGTCTTGTCGTTCTGCACCAAGGCGATTACTCGTAGCGACTTGAGGTCCATTGGTCGCTCGGGCTTGGGGAACGGACGGGTTGCAGCAAAGTCATCCAGATACTTGGTCAGTCCCTTGCGAACATCGACCAGGTCCACAGCGGCGGTGTGTTTGAATGTCTTGTCCTTGATTGCCACACCATCGGCTCCGTCGGGCATCGCCCGAACCACCTGATGGTGAAACCGGAGCTGATTCCCACCCACGTACTTGATTGTCTCCTCAACGACCAGCAGGCGGAGCTTCATCTCATCGCCATCGGCTCCAGCCACCTCAACGGCGATATCAACCTTGTCCCCCTTGCGAGTCGCCTTGCCTGCAACTTTCACGTCGGCGGTCTTTTCCAGGAGCGGGTCGATGATGCTCGTGTATTGCTTGAACTTACCCTCGGCGTTCGCCATCCCGCCGCCACCTGGAGCCTGCGACTTTCCGTTGAAAAGCGTGGTCGGAGTGCTGTTGACGCTGTAGAACTTCGCGCGCGCCACTGTGTCCTGGTTGGTGAGTGGGTCGGGACCGGGAATGTGCAGGTGGTACTGGATCAGCACCAGATCGGTCGGCTTGTACGACTTCTGGAGAGCATCGAAGGCCACGTCAGCCGCCACGCATGGCGGACACTGGGCTCCGGTAAACAGTTCCATCACAACGACTTGATTCGAGGCCTTGTCCTTTCGCCCGGCGAAAGCGGTTGGCTTGAATGGCGGAACTGTCTTGATGTATTCGGCATCGATCTTTGCTTCGAGCTTGATCAGTGTTGCGTTGACTGTCTTGAGAGTGGCATCCTTATTCGACACCGACGACGATTCGAGCGCGGTCTTGTAGGCACTCAGTATCTGCGACTGATAAGCGGGTGAGTCGTTGTCGGTGAATGCCTTGCTCATTCGCTCGGCCACGGCCACGGCAACCGTCTCCATCCCCTTTTGGCGTGCAAGAACATCCAGTATTTGGCCGGTTATCGCGTGTGTGTATCTTGTGCCGTATGGGGTCGCTGCCTTTTCAACCACAGCGAAGAGTTGCTCGGCCTCGGCAGGGGACACCTTGAATTTCCCAGCCCCGCGAAGGAGGTCCGCTGCGGCATCCAGGCCGAACGGTGTGTCGGCGTGCTTGGCGGCTACTTCTCGGAGAAGACTGGGTTGTTTCTCATCGAGTTCCTTTTGGGCTGCATCGGCCTTCTCGGTCAATTCTTTCTTTTTGTCCGCGTCTTTTTCTCGGATGGCTTGGTTTCGAAGCGAGCCGGCGGCGATCACTAACTTTTGGGATTCGGCTACTGGAGTCGGGGGCTCGGTTCGGATGATTGTCTCAGCCTGGGTCAGTTCCGTCTTGTCGGTGCGAGTCAACTTGCCCCGGTTGGGTGCCACATCGACGCCGAGGCTCCCGACGGCAGTCTTCCCGTCTGCCTCCAGTGTGCCTTCAAATGACCAGCCCACGCTGGTGTTGAACTTGATTGTCTTCCCATTACCGACTTCAAACCCGGTTACCGCGAGTTCCAGGCCCTTGAACGGAGTGTAAACCGTCGATGCGATTGGCTTCCCATCCTTCATCTCGACCTTGATGATGGCAAGCGCCTGATCCATTCCTCCACGTTGGGAGTATGTGAGCAGCCAGTTGCCCGAGATGTCGGGATCGGCGGCCCGCACGGGCGCAACGAGCGCGACCACGGCGGCAGCGAATAAAACGGGGCGTAACATGGAGTGAAACTCCTGAGAAGGATGGAAGGACTCGCGGGCCATCCGCGAGAATTTCGACCAGCCAAATGAGCGAAGATTTAACTTAGGCTTGTGTGTAATAAGTTGCCACTAAATCCCGGTGGTCACTTCCTGGAGAGCAGAAATCACGGCATCAATATCGGCGATGGTGTTGAATGGCCCTGGACTTACGCGGACCAATCCATCGGGATAGCTGCCGACAGCCTTGTGTACATACGGAGCGCAGTGCAATCCCGGTCGCACGGCGATATCGAACGATTGATCGAGGATAGCGCCCAGATCCGAGGTTGGAATCAGGTCGCAGCGGAAGCTGACGGTGCCCACGCGCCGGGTTGGGTCGCCATGTCCGAACACATCAAATCCGGGCAATTCCGTAAGAGCCATCCGGAAGCGATCGCAGAGTTCGATCTCGTGGTGTCGGATGGCATCCAGTCCTCGCTGTTCCACAAAATCCAACCCGGCAATCAACCCGGCCACGCCGAGAACGTTTGGGGTGCCGCCTTCGAGGTAATGTGGGAATTCGGTCGGCTGCGTGGGTGTGGAAGAATCGCCGCCGGTGCCACCTTCCCGCCACGGCCGCAGGTTCGCACGCGGGCCAACGTAGAGCGCCCCGGTTCCGGTTGGGCCGAATAACGATTTGTGTCCCGGAAACGCCAGCAAGTCGATGCAAAACGTCTGCACATCAACGGGGATTACGCCCGCCGTCTGCGCTGCATCCACCAGAAAGAGAGCATCTCGACCGCGGACCAGTTTACCGATTTCTCCGACTGGCTGAACGGTCCCCAGCACGTTGCTCGCGTGGGTGATGGCAACGAGTTTCGTCTTGGGGGTGAATGCTGCAATGATGGCAGCGGGGTCGATGGTGCCGCTGGCATCGGTCGCGATGCGGGTGAGCGAGATGTATCGGGCTTCGGCCATTGCAACGAGTGGCCGGGAGACGCTGTTGTGTTCGAGATCGGATGTGATGACGTGGTCGCCCTCGTTCAGTACCCCCTTGAACGCCATATTGAGGGCATCGGTGCAGTTGAGGGTGAAGACCCATCGTTCCGGTGAGCGGCCATTGAAGAATCGATTGAGACGGTGTCGGCCATCATCGAGCGTGCGTTCCGCGGCCAGGGCCATCTTGTGACCGGCCCGGCCGGGGTTGGCCAGAGTGTGGCGCGCGAAGCGATCGAGCGCAACGTACACGCCCTCGGGCTTCGGGAAACTCGTTGCAGCGTTATCGAGGTAGATCATAGGTGTATCATGGAAGTCGATTGATGCTCACAACACCCGGCGTTCCCGTACTGTCACACCAACAACTCCTTGACCGGAATGCGTCCCACTTCCTTGCCATTGAGAACGAGAGGCACCTCATCGTCAGGGCCGTAGTTTGTCTGCTGCTTGTACGTTGGCTTTTTCCCGCCGCGCGGTTCGGTGTACACCTCAACGCGATGATCGATCAAGTTCAGAATCCAGTAGATCGGAATCTTGGCTCGTGCGTATTGAGGTAACTTCAGTCGTCGATCATCGTCGAGTGAAGTATCGGACACCTCGACCACCAAGGCGACATCATTTTCAGTCGGGTGATGATCGATGTATTGCTGCTTGGGAGCTGGAACTACGACTACGTCTGGTTCTGGGGCGTTGTCTCCAGGGAGTCGAACGGGCAATTGTGACCGGGTTGTCCACTCCTTAGAAAGAAGTCCTTCAATCGCCTTGTTGGCGATATCGACTACGCCAGCATGGCGTGGATTGTGCGGCATCTTGTCCACCAACCAGCCATCGATAAGTTCCGCTCGGTCGCCGGGATTGAGAAACCCAATTCGCACTAACCGCTCAAACTCCCGGATCGTGAACCGATGCACCGATCGCGGCGGGTTATCGATTTGTGGATTTATCGTCTTGGTGTTCACCACGGTTCCCTTTATAGAACAGTTCCTTGACCGGAATGCGTCCCACTTCCTTGCCGCCGATGAAAAGAGGCACCTCATCGCCCGGGCCATAGTTTTTCTGCTGCTTGTAGGTTGGCTTTTTCCCACCGCGGGGGCCGGTGTACACCTCAACGCGGCGATCGATCAGGTTCACGATCCAATACACTTGAATTTTTGCCTTTGCATACAGTTCTAACTTGGTGGTCCGGTCATACTGTAAGGATGATTCAGCGACTTCAACGAGAACGTGAACTTCGGATGGGTTTGGGTTCCGTGTCGCGTAATCCGCGACGGAGCCGGCAGCGACCACGACATCGGGTTCTGGTTCACTGTTCGCAGTTGTAATTGGTTGTTGGATGCGTAGAGTCGCCCCTGAGCCATGCAGTTTCATGAACAGTTCCATGAGCACATTCACGGCATAGTTATGGGGGGGATAAACGACCATTTTTCGGATAATCCAACCGTTGATAAGTTCATAGGGTTCGCGTTCCTTCAGGACTCCGGCTTCGAGCATTCGGTGGTATTCATCAACCGTGAACCGTCGAACCGGCTGCGTTGGAATAGCCGGTGGAAGGGGCACACCTGGCTTCGGCTTTTTCGTGACGCGAGCAGCAGAATTCATCGGCGTCTCCCTACTTGATTTGCTCCATCATACCACCACGCCATCTTCCTCCACCAACTCAGTGCCCAACGTACTTGGCGTAGAGCGTGCGGGCCTTGTCGGTCTCGCTCGTCCCCTTGATGATTGCCCGGCCATCCGGGAACACGGTGAACTCGTAAGGATCGCCGTTCTCGATCAACTGGAACTTGAGCAGGAACTTGTTGTAGCTCACCGTCCCGGACTGCTTCAGCACTCCAGCGAGGTAATCGAAATCGAGTTTTCCATTACTCGCGCGGTGTGAAACCTGTACCGCATTTCGCCCGCAGAGGGTTGTTGTCTGGGTGCCGTGGGCACCATCGAGCCACTCGAAATTCCGCTTGGCGCAACATGGGCACTTCCCCTTGAGACCCTTGAGCCGCGCCACCTTCACCCGTCGGTCGGTGTTCTCCCATACATCGAGCGAAAGTAATTCCCGATTCACCGCTGCAAGGTTGCCCGACAGGAGTTTAATTGCTTCCGTGGCCTGATAGCTGGCCACGATGCTCACCACCGGTGCCAGCACGCCCGCCGTTTCGCACGTCCCGGTTTCACCCGGAGCAGGCGCGGCTTCAAACACACATCGCAGGCATGGAGTCTCGCCCGGGATGATGGTCATGCTCATTCCCTGGCTGCCCACCGCGCCACCATAGACCCACGGCTTGTTGTGCTTGATCGCCACATCGTTGATGAGATACCGAATCTCGAAGTTATCGCTGCCATCGAGGATGAGATCGGCATCCTTGCAGAACTCCTCAATGTTGGTGCGGTTGATATCGGCCACGATTGGCTCGATGGTGACCGAGGAGTTAATTTGCCGCAACTTCACGGCGGCGGCTTCGGCCTTGGGCATATTGTTCAGCACATCGGATTCATCGAACAATACCTGTCGTTGCAGGTTGCTCGGTTCCACGAAGTCTCGGTCGATGACGCGAAGGAATCCGACTCCAGCGCGCACAAGAGTGTTCGCCAGGACGGTGCCAAGGGCACCGCAGCCACAGAGAGTCACGCGCGAGGCGAGTAGCTTCTGCTGCCCAGCCTTGCCGAGACCCGGAAACCGCATCTGGCGGGAATATCGTTCGAGTGGATTGCTGTCGATCATGGTGTGTGGCTTTTATCCTGACCCCGGAGGGGTCGCAGCAATTAGCCGGTGGTTGAGCGTAGCGATACCACCGGTGATCATGACCAAAACAAATCGACCCCGGAGGGGTCGCAGACCGGTGGTGTCGCTGCGCTCAACCACCGGCTAATTGCTGCGACCCCTCCGGGGTCGGAAATTTATTCCGGTTATTCGCCTATACCGTTGTCGCCCAGGAAGTCTTGCAGGAAGCGAACCTGTTGTTTGGGCCACCTCTCGGACTTGGCGAACCCCGCAAGGGTGACCATGTCCTCTCGAACGCGGCGAAGATCATCCCCGGCGAGCCGTTGGAGGTAGGTCACGAGGTAATTCATCGCCTCTTCCGCAACCGCGGGATTCAGCACCGGGGTTTCCGACCCTTCGAGGAAGACGTAAGCGTGCAGCACCGCGAGCAAGAGTGGATGAATACCCAACTCGGCTGGAATCAGCGGAAACACCGCTGCCCCATCGGGAGTTTCATCGGGCTGTGATACATCGGCCACGGTTCACCCACCGGCAACTGCGGGGATCAGAGCGACGATGACGCCATCGGCGACAGCCGTATCCATCTCATCGAGATAGCGGATGTCCTCATTGTTGATGAACACGTTGATATACGGCCGCAGTTTTCCATTTACGAACAACTTTGGTTCCAGCGCGGGGTATTTCTTCACGAGATCCGCAAGTGCGGCCCCGACCGTGCTGCCGGTTACTTCAACCTCGGCGTTCCCGCCGGATTGCTCCCGCAGCGGCGTTGGAATCTCAACCTTGATAGCCATCTGAACTCCGTTTTCAGTTTTGCCCTCACCCCCAACCCCTCTCCCCGTGGGAGAGGGGCCAGATTTACTCCCCTCTCCCGCGGGGAGAGGGGTTGGGGGTGAGGGCAGCGAGAGCTTAAGCGAGTGCCGGTTCCCGAGCCCCAACCCCCGCTAGTTGCTCGAACGCCGCGAGGGTTGGGGCAATGACCGCGGGCGGTTCCAGGGCATCGAACACCGCATCCTGGGTCTTCAGCCCATTGCCGGTAATGCAGAGGACGATCTCCTCGTTCCGCGGGATGCGGCCTGCTTCCAGCAGCTTCTTCGCCACGGCGAGGGTTGTGCCGCCGGCTGTCTCAGCGAAGACGCCTTCCGTGCGAGCCAATAGCAGCATCCCTTCAACGATTTCCTCATCGCTCACATCCTCGGCCCAACCGCCAGACTCGCGGATCAGTTTGGCGGCGAAATATCCATCCGCCGGGTCACCGATGGCAAGGCTCTTGCAGATCGTGTTCGGCTTGCGGATCGGCTTGTGCCGCTCGCGGTTACTCTTCACGCAATCGGAGATGGGATTGCAACCGGTAGCTTGGGCTCCGTACATCTTCGTTGTGACCGGCGTATCCACGATCCCGACGTTGTGCAGTTCGGTAAACGCCTTGTGAATCTTGCCGATGAGTGCGCCTCCCGCCATCGGGGCAACGACGTGTTGCGGGAACCGCCAGCCGAGGTCTTCCGCGATCTCGAAGCCCATCGTCTTCGATCCCTCCGCGTAGAAGGGGCGCAGATTGACGTTCACGAACCCCCATCCGTATTTCAGTGCGATTTGAGTGCAGACGCGGTTCACTTCATCGTAGGTGCCCGTGACGCCGATCACCTTGGCACCATAAACGGCGGTGCCGAAGATTTTCGTTCGTTCCAGGTCGGCCGGGACGAGGATGAAGCTGTCGAGCCCGGCAGATGCCGCCTGGGCGGCAACGCTGTTTGCCAGGTTCCCGGTACTGGCGCATCCGACAGTCCGCATACCAAACTCGCGAGCCTTGCTCAGCGCGACCGAGACAACCCGGTCCTTAAACGACAGGGTGGGGAAATTGACGGCATCGTTCTTGATCCACAATCGCTCGACGCCGAGTGCATCGGCCAGCCGATCGGCGCGAATCAGCGGCGTACCACCAACCTGCGGGCCGACTGTTGGCTCGCCATCGAGCGGAAGCAACTCGTGGTAGCGCCACATATTCCGCGGTCGCTTCTCGATCTTCGCGCGGCTGATGGCCTGGCGGACGCCAGCGTAGTCGTAGGCGACTTCGAGCGGGCCGAAGTCATCCACGCAGAAGTTGATGGGGGATTTCGGATAGAGTTTGCCGCAGACGCGACACTTCAATCCGGTGACAAAATCGTGGGTCGGCAAGATGCACCCCTGCTTTGGTGGCAGCACGCAAGTTCGCACCGCGTGCGGCGAGTTCGGTATCGGGGTGAGTCTTTCCAGGAATTGATCCACCGGGTAGAAGCCCAGTGGATGTGGTGAGATAAGAGAACGGCGGGGCTTGCCCCACACGAGATCTTATCTTCCCCGGCCATACTCGAATCCTTTCCTCAACAGGAATGCGGATTGGAGCGTTTGCCGGGCAGGAGTTAGCACCTGCACCTCGGAATATGCCTTGCGACATACGTCCGGGCCGGTTGCTGTGGCGTCGTCGGGCCTGGCCCCTCAGCCACTCTGGATAAGATGCTCACCAGCTTAAGTTGTCAATTCAGGTCAGCGCGCAGCCGAACCTGAGTTGAGTGAAGGATAAGAGACGCTCCATTTGGTGGCAACGGGAATTCGGGAAAAACGTGTTTTCGTCCTTTGTCCTTCGATCGGTATTTACACGAAAGACGAAGGATAAAGGACGACAAGCGAATCAGTCCACACCCCCAAGCGCGGCAATGGCCTCCTTCGGCGAGTCGTAAAGCGCCCAAAGTGTGTCGAGGGCGGTAGTGCGCAAGAGTTCGCGGATTTCCTTGTTTACCCCCGCCAGCACCAGCTCGCTCCCGCGGTTCTTCACCATCAGGTGACACCGCAACAGGAACGTGATGAACGCGGATCCGAAATAGGACACATCGGACAGGTCCACGATAATCTGGTTCGGTGGGTCTTCCTTCAAGGGTGCAAGCACCATCTGGGCCGCTGGTTGAAGCAGCGTTTCCGGTAGGTGTTCGACCTGCGGCGAAGGAACAATCACGGCAATGTCGCCGTGTCGCTTGACCTGGAAAAATTCATTGGCCAGGTCTGTATCGGAGGCCATAGGGGGCATCCTCGGGTTCATCGGGACAAAAGCCGAGTCGCACCCCAAGCGTAGTCGTATCCGGGTGTCGAATCAAGCATCTCACCCAGATTGCACAAGGAGATCGTGTGCTTGGCATGGTTTAAGTTACAGAGTTCGAGTTTTAATCCGGCGGTTTCGAGCGTATGATATAGCTACCTCGCGTAACAATCGGAGGTGCGACCGATGGTAATGCGCAATCGACACGATGGGGCCAATGTACCGGAATGGTGGGATGATCTCCCACCCGCAATCAAGAAACGGTGCGCGAACTCTCCCCATCTCAAGTCCCAAAGCCACACTGCGACTGACTGCCAGCCGCAACATCGACCGGACGATTCTCCATCATCTCGTCTGGGGATAGTTCGCGACTTGTCCTGGTTTGCTCTCATTCTTGTTGCGATCGCCTTTGCCAATCTCGTATTTTTGCTCGTTGCTCTGTCGTTCCTGCACAACCGTGGGCTGTTTCCGCGCTGATGTAATTCCGATTTACCCGGATCGCCACGCCGCATTTCCTCTTTGCTGGGATCACATCTCAATCGGGTGGAGAAAAGACAATCCCGGTTCTCGTGGCTGCATTGCGCGATAACATGAATCCACAGCCCAACCCGGTCGATCGATTCCCACCGGAGCAACTCCCGATGATCCGACCTTCCCTTGCCGCGATGCTGTTCATCGCGTCTGCGGCTTTTGCAGCCGACAAACCCGAGCCGAGTTATCCCCCTCTCCCCAAGGCCATCTCCAGCTTTGGAGCAACCGAACTCGATGGGTTCATCTACGTTTACGGCGGCCATGCCGGGAAAACTCACGCCTATTCCAACGAAACAACTCTGGGCACCTTCCACCGGTTGTCTGTGATGAGCCCCAACAAAAATGGTTGGGAAGAACTCCCCGGCGGAACGGGTCTCCAGGGGTTGAATCTTGCCGCGGTGGGTGGCAAGGTTTATCGCGTCGGCGGGATGCAGGCCCGGAATAAGCCCGGCGAAAAAGGCGATTCGCACTCGCTTTCCGAAGTCGTGGCATTCGACCCGAAAACGAGCAAGTGGTCGTCGGCTCTTTCCATGCCTGCCGGACGATCATCGCACGATGTGGTCGCGGTTGGCTCGAAACTGGTCGTTGTTGGTGGTTGGGAGATGCGCGGTCCGGACGAAAAGGCGGTCTGGCACGAGACAGCCCTGATACTCGATACCGCTGCGAAAGAACCCAAGTGGGACACCATCCCCCAACCGTTCAAGCGACGAGCACTCACCGCCTCAGCCCTCGGAAACAAGGTCTATGTGATGGGAGGGCTTACCGAGGCTGGCGAGACGACCCGGAAGGTGAGTATCCTCGATATCGCCACCGGAAAGTGGAGCGATGGGCCGGAGATTCCAGGGCCGGACAAGGTCGGGTTTAGCCCGGCCTCGACAGTGGCTGGTGGGAAGCTCATTCTGAACACGTTGGACAAATCGGTGTATGCACTGAACGAGAAGGGGACTACATGGGACAAAGTCGGCGCGACAGCCGAAAGCCGGTTTGTTCACCGCATTGTTCCCGCGGGCAAGGATTCCGTAATCGCGATTGCCGGGGCTGGACCCAATGGGGCACACGCGAGCATCGAGCTTGTCAAGCTGACCGGCGTGGTCCCCACAGCCGCGCCAGCAACCCCGGGTACACAGAAATACTGCCCGGTCATGACCGAGGATGAGATCGATCCGAAAGAATCGGCGACGATCGATTACAAGGGAGTCAAAATCTATCTCTGTTGCGACCAGTGCGTGGGCAAGTTCCGACGAGACCCCGCGGCGTACCTCGACCCCAAGATCATTCCGGGGCTTGCCGGAATGGAATTACCGAAGCGCGATATCGAACAAATGTTCTGTCCCGTTCTCAAGGATCGGAAAGTCTCATCGAAAGATCCCTCGACAACCTATAAGGGCGTGAAGATTTATTTCTACAATGACCTCGCCCGTCAGCGATTCGAGAAAGATCCCGAGCGGTACGCCGATACTGCCATCCTGCCGCAGTTGAAGGGGAAGTAAGAACACCAAATAAGCTTTCCCACAACCTTGATCGCCCAGCAAACAGCCCCATCCTGGAGAAACCATGCGCTGTCTACTGCTACTCCTTGTCCTCGCTCCGTTCATCGCTCTGACTGCCGATTCACCAGCCGCCGAGAAGGATAGCCGCGTGTACGAAATGCGAGTTTACTATGCTGCCCCTGGGAAGCTTGAAGCACTCAACGCCCGGTTCAACAACCACACGATGAAGCTGTTCGAGAAGCACGGGCTCAGCAACGTCGGTTACTTCGTACCCGCCGATAACAAGGACAACAAACTCGTGTACTTTATCTCGGCCCCGAGCAAGGAAGCTCTCGACAAGTCCTGGAAGGAATTCATAGCCGACCCAGACTGGAAGAAGGCTTATGCCGAGAGTGAGAAAGACGGCACCCTGGTGAAGAAGGTCGAGTCCACATACCTGGCGCTGACCGATTATTCGCCCGCGTTGAAGATCGAGAAGGGGAAAGATGATCGGGTGTTCGAGTTGCGGACCTATATCGCCACCAAGGGCAACCTCGGAAACCTCAACGACCGGTTCAAGGATCACACGATCAAGCTGTTCGAGAAATATGGAATGACGAACATCGCCTACTGGAACCTGCTCAAAGGCCAGAAGGCGGACAAGGGCGAAGACACGAAGTTGATCTACCTGCTTGCCCACAAGAGCCAGGAGGCTGCGAAGAAGTCGTTCGATGAGTTCCGCCTGGACCCTGACTGGGTTGCCGCCCGGAAGGCAAGCGAGGAGAAGGGTGGCGGGAGCTTGACCGAGGCGAAGGGCGGGGTTGTCTCCGAGTTCCTTGTCCCGACCGACTATTCGCCGCTGAAGTAAGCGACCCGTTCATTTTCGTGTTTTTGGTGGGCCTCGTCCTGCTTTGCAGGTCTCG
>DASZJS010000804.1:0-4719 GCA_035947935.1 Gemmata sp.
CCGCATTGGAGGAGATGCTCACCAAGCTGGTGCTGTTCGGGCTCGGTGGGGTGGTTGTTGCAACATCTCGCCTGGGCAAAACAAGTTGGGTACTGGTGATTGCTGCCGTGGTCGGGTTGTTGGCATCCACGGTGTTCGAGGTAGGTCAAACGCAGACCCCCAACCACTCGCCGAGTATCACCGATGTGTTGCTCGGTGGGCTCGGAGCGTTTGCGGGGGCGTGGGTCACCGGTCGGGTTTTGGATGTTGCTAAGGAACTTCGAGGTGAATGAAGCAGTAACTCATGTGGAATCCGCAACGATGCCGCCTGCTGCATCGCTGGAGCCGGTGCGACCGATGAGCGAGGATGCAACGCCCGAAACGCTTCCCTTCACGGTGATCGAACCGGCTCGCGGCTGGGGATTGTCGGGACTTGGGGAACTGTGGCGGTTCCGCGAGTTGCTTCTGTTTCTGGCCTGGCGAGACATCAAAATCCGTTACAAGCAGACGGTTCTGGGGATCGGGTGGGCCGTTGCCCAGCCCGTTGCCACCATGATTGTATTCACCCTGTTTCTGGGACGAGTGAGTGGAGTCGCGACCGGGGTCGAGCATTACCCGCTGTTTGTGTTCACTGGAATGATTGGCTGGACGTTCTTCATCAATACGGTCACCACGGCGGGGAATAGTGTGATCGCGAACGAACGCCTCATTACCAAAGTATACTTCCCACGGTTGATTATTCCCCTCTCCACGGTGGGAGTATCGATCTTCGATTTGGTTATTGGGTCTGTCTTACTGGCCGGCATGATGATTGTGTTTGGTGTGGCCCCCGGGTGGTCCATACTCCTCTTACCGATGGTTGTGTTGGCGCTCGGTGTCGCCTCGGCGGGATTTGGAATCCTGTTCGCAGCATTGATCGTGGCCCAGCGGGATTTCAAATACATCCTGGCTTTTGCCTCGCAGTTGTGGCTGTTTGCGACACCGTGCATCTACCTATCGGTGGATGTGCTGGGTGAGACAACCCGAACATGGCTGCCGTTGAACCCGGCCTACGGATTGGTTCTGGCATTCCGTCATGCGATTCTGGGCGGGCCGTTCGACTGGTACTCGTTCGGAGTCTCCGCAGTTGTGGGAGTGGTGGTGTTCCTCGTTGGTGCGATCCACTTCCGACGAGTCGAAAGATCCTTTGCGGATTTGATCTGAACGAGGCGAGCCGGGAGCGTCAGCGACCGGAGTGCTACACATCAGTGGAGCTCAGAAAGCGAATGCAACCGGCGATCAGAATCGACAACCTGTCGAAGCGCTATCGCCTCGGGGCTACCCAGCTCGGCGGGGTGAACCTGACCGAGCAACTGTTCGGCGGAATTCGGCGCGTCTGGCGCACTGTGCGCGGGAAGCGTGGCTCCGATGATGCCTCCGACTTCTGGGCGCTCCGGAATGTCGCGTTTGAAGTCGCTCCGGGTGAAGCGGTTGGAATCATTGGTCGCAATGGGGCCGGGAAAAGCACACTGCTCAAGGTGCTTTCGCGGATCGTGGACCCAACCACCGGCCGGGTCGAAATCCGCGGTCGGGTCGGGAGCTTGCTCGAAGTCGGGACCGGATTTCATCCGGAGCTCACCGGTCGCGAGAACGTGTATCTGAACGGCAGCCTACTGGGAATGACCCGGCGCGAGATCGACCGGAAGTTCGATGTGATCGTGGGGTTCAGCGAAGTCGAGCAATTTCTGGATACACCTGTCAAACGGTATTCATCCGGGATGTACGTCCGACTAGCGTTTGCGGTAGCTGCGCATCTGGACCCCGAAGTTCTCATCGTGGATGAGGTGCTGGCAGTCGGAGATGCCACGTTCCAGCGACGATGCATGGACCGCATGACCGAGCTGGTGCGAAGTGGACGGACGATTCTATTCGTCAGTCACAACATGCAACTGATTCCTCAACTGTGCCGCCGGGCGGTGTTACTCGACCGGGGGCGTGTGGCACGGGTGGGAGATGCACCCGAAGTCACCCGCTCTTATCTGGATGGCATGCTGGCCGAATCGCGGACAGGAGATCTACGGGACAAGTTCCGCACCGGGGATGGACGAGCCAGATTCGTTCGGGCGGAACTCGTGAATGGAAGCAGTCAGCCGGTCGCACAGTTTGTCTGCGGCGATGATCTGATCGTGCGTGCGGAGATCGAATCCAAGGTCGCGGTTCCGAACATCGTTTTTGCGGTGGTTATTTCCACCACACACGGCACGCGAGTCATTACAAGCCTGACGCGGGAGGTTGGGTTTAACACGAATCTGCGACCTGGAACGCAGACGTTCGAGTGCCGGTTTCGGAACGTAATGCTCCGCCCCGGGCACACCGTTTTGGCTCACTTATGGATGTCCGATGCCCAGGTACTGGATTTCGTGGAGAACGCGCTGGTTGTGGATGTCGCAACCTCCGGCAAATATGCCCATCTCTCGCCTGATATCTATCAGGGTGTAGTGGTGTGCGAGTACGACTGGCGCGAGGTGAAAGCGGACGGGGGTTTACCGTGTTAGTGACCGTCGCAATGTGTACCTGGAACCGAGCCGCGCTGCTCGACCAGACGCTCACGAGGATGCGAGAACTCCGCATCCCTGCAGGGCTCACCTGGGAACTTCTCATCGTCAACAACAACTCCACCGACAACACCGATGAAGTGATTGATAAGCACACTGCAAACTTGCCAATCCGCCGACTTCTGGAGAAAAAGCAGGGACACTCGAACGCCCGGAACTGTGCGATCGACCACGCCCAGGGCGAATTAATCCTTTGGACTGATGATGATGTCGATCCGGACCTGGGGTGGCTGTCGGCCGCGGTCGAAGCATTTGCTCGGCACCCTGACGCGGCTGCGGTTGGAGGGCCGATCGAACCGTGGTTCGCGATCGACCCCGATCCAGACCTCATGGCAGCGTTCCGCGAACTTCGGATCGGCTACTGCGGCGTCGATCATGGTCCCAACGAGCGGTGGCTGGGAGTTGGGGAAGCGATCTACGGTGCGAATATGGCTTTCCGCAGATCGCTCGTTACCGGGCTCCGGTTCGATCCCCGAACGGGACGTAACGGAGTGATTTTGTCGAACGGGGATGACACGACCTACGTTGCCGCTGTCCGGAACCGTGGAGGAAAGGTACTTTGGGCTCCCCCGATGAGGTTGCGGCACTATGTCGATCCCCACCGGATGACCCTTCCCTACCTGGAGCGATTCAACCGGGACAATGCCCGACTCGAGGTTCTGACTACTCCGGGTGGGCCGTACTCCACCATTTTCGGTGTGCCCCGCTGGTTGATTCGTCAGTACGCCGCGGCTGTTGCACGGACGTGGCTGTTCCGGCTGGCTTGCCGCCGACAAGATCGTCTGCGGGCATTGAGGGAGAAATGGACTCTGAGAGGGCGAATCGCTGGCTATCGGGCACTTGCCCAGGAACCAGCCTGAACCGACCCGCGAGGACGAGAAATGCGTCTGAGCGTCATCATCCCGGCGTACAATCGCGAGCGGACCATTGCCGCCACGGTGGAATCTGTTCTTGCATGCGGAAGCGATGCGGAAATCATCGTGGTCGATGATGGTTCGACCGATCGCACCGTCGAGGTTGCCCAGCAGTTCGGCTCCAGGGTACTGGTGATCGAACAACCGAACGGTGGGCCATCCGAGGCCCGAAACAATGGGTTCATTCACTCTTCGGGCGAAGTCGTGGCCTTTCTGGATTCGGACGATGTGTGGCTTCCCGGCGTGATCCCCGATTGCCTCCAGTCTTTGAGCAACCACCCCGATATCGATGTCCTGTTCTGCGATACATTAGTCGGAAACGAGTCCAACGGTTATCGGCCACTCAGTTCCGCGCCTGGCTTCACGCGATTCGAGAAACTTTTGAAGAATCCGCTCGAACCGCACCTGTTCGTTCTCGACCGGACTGCCTTCGTGGCCGCAATGATTGATCGCAATCAGGTGTTTCTCGGGTCCGCGCTGTTTCGTCGGGAAACGCTTAAAGTGGGGAGAAAGTTCGACCCGGAATTATTTGGCGGGGAGGACTACGAGTTGTGCCTGCGATACTCTGCAACTCACCGATTTGCGTTCTACGCCAAACCGCTTGCCCAGTATGAGAAGCACTCCGACGGCTTATCGGCGAATGTGGATCGGATGGCTCGCGAGTTTGCCCTGGCGGTGTGGAAGTTCACGGCCTCGCCTGCCATCACATCCGAAGAGTGCCAGAGTGCCTTGGCGAAGTATCGGGCGCTGGCTTTCGGATATGGCTACCGGGCTTACGAACGCGGTGAATATCGGGAGGCTCAATCTCGTTTCGCAGCCGCGCTGCAAAACGGCGGATTCGCCGCGAAAACCGCGGCGTTCTGGTTCGCCTGCCACTTGCCCGGGCCAATTCTCCGCATGTGCCGCCGAATCTGGCAGGGGTTGCACCGTTGACCGCACCAAACGTCTGGATTGTCCCGGTAAACTTCAACGGTCTGGAAGACACAGGCAAGTGTCTTCGATCGCTGGCAATGCTTGCCCCACCAGCGTCTGTTATCGTGGTCGATAATGCCTCCACCGTGAATCCCATTCCGCTCTTGGCGGCCGAGTTTCCCTGGGCTCATCTCATCCGGAACCCAGTGAACGGCGGATGGTCTGGCGGGAACAATGCAGGCATCCGATATGCTCTGGATCGCGGTGCCGAGTTTGTCATACTTTTGAACAACGATACGATTGTTCGTTCCGATCTGGTC
>DASZJS010000805.1:0-8820 GCA_035947935.1 Gemmata sp.
TTCCATGCCACGACCCGATCCCGGAGGTCGTGTTGCCCGATCGCTTTGCTTGCTGCCGGATGATGGGCCAGAGACGCCGTGTCGGCGTAATGGCGTGAGAACCGATCCGGTGTCGGTTTTTCGGCGGGCCGGTGAAACTCCGTGTGCAGGATCGTCGCTTTTTCCCAGAAGCTCCGTTCCACTTCCAGGGCAACGACCTCGCATCGCCAATCGGGAAAAGCAGCGGGTAGGACATCGGCGACCCACGGCCGTACCGGATGGCGGCCTACCGGTTGCTGATCGGTGAGGGAACCGAACTCCAGCTTGACCGAGCGTTTGAGGTACTCGAAGCCGGACGGCTGCGACGATGGGTAATGAAACAACAGGATCGGCGAGTTTGTGGCGGAATCGGTCAGGAACTCGAACCACGCCCGCTCTCCCTTTCCCAGCACACCCGCTACCGCTGCTTCCATTACCAACCCTATCCGGTTTCGCACGGCGTCACCGCAGGCAGCCTCTGCTCTCTTCATCCACTTGTTCGCCTGGTTACGGCTTGTCCCTACCTCCGGGAGATTCAGGAACTCTGGCGACAGGGACAGGTCGATGTCTTCCGAAAACCGCTCGATGACGCCGAACACTTTCGATAGCGAGGTGCCGCCTTTGAACACCAGGCCGGATGCGAACTCCGACTCAAAAAGAACGCCCAGCAGCCAGCACACCCAGAAATCCTTCTCCAGGATGACCGGGGACACATTGCGACGGATTGCCGCTTGCTCGATATAGAGGCGGCGTTCCTCGGCGGGTAGTTCGAGGAAACCAAGCTTCATACCGTCTCCTCTGCCAGCTCGCGGAAGATCGGGTGCATCCATGCCGGGGCGAGCTTCAGGTCTTTGATGAGTTCGTGCCGTTTGTCGGCCGGGAGTGTTCGCTTCAGATGGTCCCGCCGCTCTTGGGTTATGTGCTCTTTGCCCAATTCGCGGAAGGCTTGGATCAGAAGCCCGCTCAACCGCCCCGCCGTCGCCATGTTCCTTGCCGTCGTCTGACGTAGCTGGATCGTCGTCGTTCCGATTCTGACAGTGCGAGCTGGGCCATCAGTCAAGAACACTGTTTTGGCGGGCACCTGTTCGGAGAGCCCCAGTGAGTTGGCCGCGTATGCCCCTGCTGGTTGCAGGCGCGTGCGGTCGCGACCTGCCAGCGCCCTTGCCACATCATCGGCGGACGGAGAGAGCGGCCCAAGGACCGGGTGCTCTTTCGGGAAGTCGTAAATGCCACGGGCAAGGCGGCGAATGGTTCCTTTCCGGGCAAGCCGGTGAAGGGCAAGATCGACCGCTTCGCGGCTTCCAATCCCCAGGAAATCAGCAGGAACAAACACGGAACCACGACCATGACCGTGAATGGTTGCAAGTATCCTGTAATCAATAGCTTGTGGTGATTTTTTTCTACCGCTCATGTAAGGAATATTACCCCGTTTTCCTTACAAGATCAAGTGTTATCTAGGCCGTTTACTGGACCGGCGATCCCCAGGGAAAAGTACGCTCAAGTACCCCCCGATCACGAACACTGAAGTTGCAACTTAGACCATCTCGATCATTGGCTTGTTAACGCAGCATGCAACTCTTCATGTTGTTCCTGACCTTGGGGGAGACTCGGGAGTATGGTAAAATGCTCGGTGGAAATATGAACATCGAAGGAACGGAACCCTAACTGGAAAACTCCCTATCAAAGAAGAGTGGAAGCCGTGAATTTGGTGAACGAGCTCCAAATCAGCGCTGAACAAGACGATGTACTCACGGTACTGCGTAAAACGAAGCGTCTGGCTTCGAAGTTGAACCGCAAAGATATCTCCGACTGGCTGCAAGCGGAACAAAGCGGATACGAAAACAAGAAGGATATTCCTTCATACCGACTCGTCCGAGCAAGCTTGTCCATGAAAACGAACGGATACATCCCTGCCGGCTACGGACAACTCAAGGATGGGATTGAAGAGCTTTCAGGATTTGGCATCAATCCAAATCTTTCAATCACTGACCCCATCAGCGACATTCTGTCTTGGGTTGAGAGCATTGCGAATGGGCATGGAATTTACTTTCCCATTGATCGGGCGATGGATGTGGACCGATACGTCCGCCAACATGTGAACCCGATGTTCCAACACCAAGTAAGCTTCCTCCTTCATCTCAATGAAGCACAAATCAAAGCAATCCCAGAAGGCATCAAGAACAAGGTTTTGGATTGGGCTTGCGCTCTCGAAGAGGCAGGCGTGAAAGGGGATGGCCAGTCATTCGACGATAAGGAGAAGCGAATCGGACAGAATATCATCTTCAACATTAGCGGTAGCCATATCGAGCAATTGAGCAACATGGGGAACAACCGGAAGGACAACCGATGACTCTGTTCAACGTCAGATTTGTGACGTGAGCGAGTCAAGGAACCAAGGCAGATCAACGTGACGAACTTGGTAAACGAGCTTCAAATCAGTGCTGAACAAGACGATGTGCTAACGGTTCTGCGAAAGACGATGCGCTTTGCGTCGAAATTGAACCGCAAAGACATCTCGGACTGGCTTCAATTGGAACAGTCTGGGTACCCAGACAACCAAGATGTTCCTGATTACCGAAAAATAAGGATATCTATTGCCTTCATCACCAACGGGTTTGTTCCGGCTGGTTTTGGTCAAATCATGAACGGGGTCCAAAACCTTCCGTCGAGCGGCGATTTCGGCATAATGCCCATTGGCAGTCCAATTTCTACCGTGCAGACATGGATTGCAAGTCTCGATAAGGAGGGTGGCGGACTCTACGAGCCGGCTGATGAAGAACAGGATCAGTTCCTTCGGTCGATGTATCGCTTCGATCCGGTGTTCGCCAAACAGATCACTCTGCTGCTCTGCCTGAATTCCGCGCAGGTGAGAGCCATCCCCGAACGGATCAAAGACAAGGTACTGGTGTGGGCATGTACTCTCGAACAAGCAGGCGTGACTGGCGAGGGGATGTCATTCAGTACCCAGGAAAAAGAGATTGCACACTCGATCACATTCAATATCAGCGACAGTCACATTGAGCAGTTAAACAACATGGGGAACAACCGGAAAGGCAACCGATGACCCAGTTCAACATCAATAATTCGACAATTGAACAGATTAACGACAAAGGCAACAACATCAAGCTCGTCAGCAACAGTGGCAACAATGCTGTTTCAGAACAAGGGGCCATCACGCAGACGGCAGGTAGTTTATCTACCAAAGAGCGCCTGTTCATCGACGATATCGAGAGCTTCTCGAAGGTCCGAAACATTTCCCCATCCACCGTCGCGCCTGTGCTAAAGGGAGGCTATTTGGACATCGCCGAAGACGCGGTTCAGACGGCTCTGGAGCAGATCCTCGCAGTTGCATTTCACAAGAAGGACTGGGGTGGAGAAGGCAACGACCTGTACACGGCGAATGTCCTCGTGGGTGGAGTCCGAAGACCGACCGCGTTTCTCCTCAAGGGGAACGGGCTGAAAAAGAAGGTAATGGAGATTAAGAATTGCGGGAAGAATGGGGATCAGGTTGTTCGATTATTCCAGAGCCCAGCAGACCTGTTCGTGATCCAGTTCGTCGGGAACATTTCAGAAGCAGTGATTCAGCACGCGCTCGGCGAGGTAGCTCGGCTCAAAACACAAGGACAGGAGGCCCACTTCATGACCATCGACGGACAGGACACGGCCCGCCTTCTATGCGCCTATGGCAAGCTGGCAGTCCCGCTTGCCCTTCCTCCATCAAGGCGAAGGGAGTGACGACCATGCCGGAAGGATTCCTGTTGCGGTTCGCGGAGGCTGCACGCCTGATTGGGTGCGACGAGCGGACGGCAAAAACGAAAACATTTGTCGAGCGGGAACAACCCGGCGAGGGGCTGGTCGTTCCACTCGCGGCCACAAAAACTTTGACCGAGGTAAAGCGAGAGCAGCCCGACACCGACCCAAGCAGTCAGTCGTTTTACGCCCTTCCCCGGTAGCCGAGGCCCCACACGATGCGGACTGCCTTCCTCCTACGATTCCAGGAGTTCTGTGTCGAGGAGCCGTCTCTGGAAGTGAGCTCCGGCACCGCCACGAACACCCGTGTACGGGCTGAGCAGCCCGACACCGATACCAGCACCGGTGGCCACTCCACCTTCCCCCGATCGGTAGACGCGGGAGGCACTAAGATCAAGAATAGCATCGACCGGGAGTCTGGGGGCACCGATGCGGACCGCAGCGAAACGCAGATTCGTGCCGTCTTGTTGCCAGCAACCGGGACCGCGACTCGGACGAAGGTAAAGAGAGAGCAACCCGATCTCGATAGTGAGGCGGCGGCCCGTGCAATCCCGTGGCCGACCACAGCCCCCATTGCCCAGACGAAGACTGTCACCTACATCCGGGCCGAAGCGGACGACAGTGATCCCAGACAGGCGTCCCTGAACGCCATTCCAAAATGCTCCTGATCCTTACGAACAGCCAGGACGTGACGGCGGACTACCTGGCATCCGTCCTCAACCGCCACGGCGTCGTGTTCCTTCGGCTCGATACCGACACCGCCCTCCAGCAGATCGGTTTCGACTACGAGTGCGGGAGGCCGGTCGTTCAGTTTGACGGTGCGTGGCACTCCCCGGAACGCTTCTCGAACGTGTGGTACCGCCGCCCCGAGCGGCTCCGCTGCTCCGGGACCGACAACTCCCCGGAAGGCAAATTCGTGTTGGAGGAATGGGCCGAGGCTTTAGAGGGGTTTCTGGCCCATATCGAGGAGGCGAAGTGGGTGAACCACCCGTCCCGAAACGTGCGAGCTTCCCACAAACTCGAACAACTTTCCCGGGCGAGGTCGCTAGGGCTGATGGTCCCCGACACCCTGGTAACGCAAGCCCCCGACCGGCTCAGGGATTTCCACACCCGGCACGGTGGTCGGGTCATCGCCAAGCCGATGGCCAGTGGATACGTCGAGCGACCCGAGGGCGAGCGAGACTCGTTGATTTACACGAACCGAGTCCAGGCCGAGCACCTGGCCGACTTGGACGACCTCAAGGCCTGCCCGACCCTGTTTCAGCAATTCGTGGAGAAGCAGTGCGATGTGCGGATCACCGTAGTGGACGGCAATCTGCACGCGGTCGAACTGACCGCCCGAGAGCCTGATGGTAGCCAGCGGTGCGACATCCGCCGGAACAACATGGACGACGTGGCGTACCGACCGACTACGCTCCCTGACGACGTACGTTCCCAGGTCGAGGCTTTGGTTGCATCGTACGGGCTGCGGTTCGCTGCCATTGACATGGCGGTGACGCCGGACGGGAAGTGGGTGTTCTTTGAAGTTAATCCGAACGGGCAGTGGGCGTGGCTCGACATGTGCGGTGCGACGGACATTGCTATGTCCTTCGTGACCGCATTCTCGACTCGCTGAGTGGGAGCGACCATGCAGGGGGCGGTTGACCGGTTCTACAGGGCCAGGAAACTCGTGATGGACGCCCTCGTCTATGCCTCCATCCGGGTGTATGGGATCGAATGCACGTTTTCCGATGTGAGAAACGGTGGGTACAGCCATGTCCGCCACACCGACCTGAACTTGGATGATGCCAAAGATCTCGACACCCTGTTGGCGTCGGCTAAGGACCGGCTCAAGGACTCAACCGACCGCCGCGGCTTCGTCAACGACAAGGCTAAGACGCTCATCACTCTGAACTCGGCACTGTTGGCGGTCCTCGCAGCGTTTCTGCCGAAAGCCACCGACTTCGACGCCCGATGGGTCAGCGTACTGTTCTACCTCGGAGTGCTGCTGCTCCTGAACGCCCTCGTCGTTATGTGGGTGTACTTCGACATCAAGGGTGAGACAGTGATGGTACTCGGTCAGGCCGAGGTCGGACTGGAAAAGGACAACCTGAAGAAGTCGCTCATCAACTCGTACCTCCAGTGCCAGTCCGGAACGGACAACGTGACCGACTACCTGGCGGACCTGTACAAGACCGCCCGGTTCTTCTTCCTTACCGGGTTCGTGTTGGTGTTCGCTATCATTTCGGTGAATTACTTTACTCGGTCGCCCGCGACCGACGCAGCCAAAGGTGTTCAACAGATTCGAGCCAACCCCAACCGTTGACATCGACTCTTTGGCATCCTGCTTTTATGTCCGGCGCTGGGAATCTGGCCTGCGGCGAGTTCTCTCCCGGAAGTCAGACAGTGTATATCAATTGTAACCCATTGTTGAGCGGGCATTTTTCCGAATACCACCCGGCGCAAAGTGCCTACTACTTAGCGGTTGATTCATAAACCCCGCCCGATAGGGCGTATTTGGGCCTTGCTATCTGTCAGAAAGTCATGTACACTTTTCTGACAGGAGATTAGAGCCAATGAATACTGTACAAGATGACATTCTGGACCGGATTCGCGGGCAAGGCCGGGGCAAGGTGTTCACACCGAAGGATTTCCTCGACCTGGGTAGCCGCGATGCCGCCGATCAGTCGCTCTCCAGACTGGTGAAGGGCGGGGAGATCCAGCGGCTCGGGCGGGGTCTGTACCATTACCCACGGGTGAACGAGCGGCTGAGTATCCCCCTTAGCCCCGACCTGGACGAAATTGCCGAAGCGTTGGCACGGCAGACAGGTAGCCGGGTTGTTCCGTCCGGGGCGGTCGCAGCCAACCGGCTGGGGTTATCCACCCAGGTGCCGGCCAAGCCGGTGTACCTGACGGACGGACGAACGCGCCAGGTACGGATCGGCAGCACAACATTCCAGCTTCGGCACGCGGCCCCGAAAGAGTTCCCGGTGGGATGCCGGACGAGCGCGATGGTGTTTCAGGCACTGCGGCACCTTGGACAGGTAGCTGTGGACGCTCAGGTGGTAGCGCAACTCAGGCGGGCGTTGTCGTCGGAGCAACTCAAGGAACTGCTCCGGGATGCGCGGTACACGACCGACTGGATCGCAACCGTGGTCCGCCAAATCGCTCGGGAGGAAGGAGAGGTAGTGAATCATGGATGACATCGCCCGATTACCGGTCATTGATCGGATGGACCTGTTCTCGGCAAGTGCTCGCATTCGCGGTTTGACTCCTGAAATCATCGAGAAAGACTTCTGGGTCTGCTGGACGCTCAAACGGGTCTTTACCCTGCCCAACCCGCCCGCAGGATTGCTCTTCAAAGGTGGCACATCGCTCTCCAAGGTGTTCGGAGTCATCGAGCGATTTTCGGAGGATGTGGATCTGTCCTTCAACAGGGCCGGGCTGGGATTCGTGGGCGAAAGCGACCCGCAAAACGCACTCACGGGCAAGAAGCGAAAACACGGCCTCGAAGCGTTGACCGAAACATGTCAGCGGGTTATCCGTGATAAACTTCTGCCCCAACTCGTGACAGTCTTCAGCGCTGCCTTGGGTGAACCGCCCTCGACAGCCTGGGATGTACAACTGGCCAAAGATGACCCGGACGGGCAGACGCTCCTGTTTCGCTATCCGGTAGCCAATCGGTCCCACTCAGCCGATGAGCCAGCCTATATCCAGCCAGCAGTCCGTCTGGAGATCGGGGCAAGGTCGGATCACTGGCCAGCAGTGGAGGCGACGGTTTCGTCCTATGCGGCTGCGGACTTCCCTAATGCGTTCAAAGAACCGGGGTGCAGAGTTCACGTCCTAGCAGCCGAACGGACATTCTGGGAAAAGGCAACCGTGCTGCACACATGGTTTCATGCCCCGGCGGACAAGAAGTTCCGGGATCGTCAGTCGCGACACTACTACGACGTGGTGCGGTTGTACCAGCATGAGTTAGGAAAGGCCGCTATCAAAAACACCGACCTGTTGCTGAGGGTCGCCCGCCACAAAGAAGTATTTTTCCCGGCGGCATGGGCGCGGTATGCCGATGCAAAACCCGGCACGTTGCGAATCGTGCCCCCGGACGCCCGCCTGCCGGAGTTGGAGCAGGACTACCGAAAAATGCAGGAAATGATCTTCGGCGAAGCGCCCGCTTTCGAGCGCCTGCTCGAACTGCTGCGAGAAATTGAAAACGCAATCAACATTTCCTGAACCACCTTTTCATAAGCGATGAGACAGTGCAGCGAACGATGCTGCTATGGCAGACCAAGCTGTCGCATCCATATATGTTTCCTCTATACCATACCGTGGGTCTGGACCACTCTTTATTACGAGTGTTAGCATCGTTGTGGATACGTTCGGGAAATTAAGAACCCTGAGTGAGAACTCGAAATGAGCAAAGCCAGAAAAGACAAAAACGTATCAGCCAAAAAAACAGAAGTCCCGCCAACACCGGAAGCAGTATCAACAGAAACCCCGACAACGACAGCCCCAGAACTGTTTGATTTAGGGGAGGGAGTTCTCTCGTACTACTCATCTCAGGCTCAATTGATGCTTGCTCTGTATCAAAACATCAATGATCTTTTAGGCCCGACGAACGATTGGACTCACCCAGGAGATCACTGTGAAATTCTATTCCGCGACTTCCTACGGAAGTTTCTGCCTCCGTTTCTCAGTGCAGACAAGGGTTTCTTTCTAGGAAGAGGTATTTTTGAAAACAAGGAATCCCATTGCCCCGAAATTGATATTTTGATTCACAACAGCCAGGAACATACACCTATCTTTCGCATGGGTGATTTTGTCATTGTCAAGCCCCAGGCAGTGAAGGGAATGATTCAAATAAAACGAACTCTCACAAAGCCACAAGCCCGTAAAGGAATTCTGAATGTAATAAAGGCCAAACGACATCTTCTGAATGAGTATGAAGATAGTCCTCAACTATGGCCAAACTCTCTTACGCCAAACGTATTCACTGCCGTTGTTGGCTTTGATGATAAGATCGGAGATGATATTGAATTCTATCAAAATGTTCTAACTGGTTGGGTAAAGAAA
>DASZJS010000806.1:0-8492 GCA_035947935.1 Gemmata sp.
CGCTTCCCTGGCCGCATCTGTGGGAAGCCGAAGAGAGCATTGCCGCGGTTGCCGTCGAACGGGAGTATTGCGGTGAGCAGGGCGTGTTTTTCGGGATGCTGAAGGCATCCAACCGGAAACCGCTTGCCGAACTCACCGCCAAGGTACATGAATGGAAGACCAAACCGCTGGATGAGATTTCCATTTTCCGCCGGGTGCTTCGTTACTCCCGGTTACCGCTCCTCCTGCGGCGATTTCTCTGGTGGTCGGCGGTGTCCTGGTCTGGCAGGGTAAAAGCCCGGAACTTTGGGACGTTCGGGATCAGTCTGACCGGAGCGGCCGGAGCAACGGCAACGAACCTCATCGGTCCCATTACAACAGCTCTGAACTGCGGCGTTATCCAACCCGATGGGACGATGGATCTGCGTATCCACTTCGATCATCGAGTTCTGGATGGAATGTCGGCAGCGCGTGTTCTGGCAGAGTTGGAAGAGGTGCTGAAAAACGACATCGTTGCGGAATTGGAAACAATGATCGATGTTGGAACTCCCAGGCGTTCTCGAAACCAACTTCACCTACCGCTTGCCTGAGCCGGTCGGTTTGAGAAGCCCGGTGATGTGGAGTTGTGACCGCTGGGTTGAAAAATGCCTCGGTGGGTTTCTCAGAAAGCCCCTTCAGTGTAGCAAGCCACTTTCCCGTCACTCCCTCGTTTCTGCCCAACATGAATGGCATGGCTGAGGTATAATCCTGTTGCTGTTCCGTTTATGTTCGCATGTCTCCATCGCTCCCGGGAGTGCGTTTCATGTCTCAGGCAATTGTTGATCCCGCCGAAGTTCGGCGGTTCGCTGCTAATCTGAAACGATTCAATGCCGATCTCCAGGCCGGGCTTGCTGGTTTGCATGGCCAACTGGTCGGGCTCGGAGACTCTTGGCGCGACCAGGAACACGACCGCTTCCGGCAGGAATTCGAGACAACCATGCAAGTGCTGGAACGATTCCTGGAGGTTGCTACCGAGCACATCCCCTTCCTGCTCCGCAAAGCCGAGCGGATCGAGGAGTATTTGTCGCAACGGTAGTTGGTTTTGTAGGGTGGGTCGAGGCTTTGCGAGGCCCACCATCTTGGTATTCGTGGTAATGGTGGGCCTCACCCTGCTTCGCAGGTCTCGACCCACCCTACAAGAAACTTGCCCGAAGTGATCTTGAGATTCTGCCATGGCCGATGGAGCCGATGTCCGTTCGATTGATGCCGTCCGCGATTGGCATGCTGCTCTCGCGGAGTATGGTGACGGTTTGGCCGAGGCTTTGGCGGGTGTCGAACTCGAAATTCGCCGGGCACATGACTGGCTCGAAGAACAGTTGGGCCGATGGCAGCGGGCGATCCGCGATTACGAGGAGGAAGTCACTCGCGCGAAGGCCGAACTATCCCAGCGGAAGTTCCCAACCTGGGATGGCCGGGAGCCGGACTGCACCGTACAGGAAAAAGCACTGCGGCTGGCCAAGGCCAGACTCGAACACGCGGAGGATCAGGTCGAGAAGTGCCGCCGATGGCTTGGCCGACTTCCCAAAATGGTCGATGAGGTGTACGTAGGAGCTTCCCGCCGACTGGCCAACTTCGTTGAAGCCGAGTTGCCGAAGGGACTCGCCGACCTTGCTCGCCGGGTTGCTGCGTTGGAAAGCTACTCTGGCCTTCGACCCGATTATGCTCCTACCCCGATGGGGTCATCCGTGGCCGCATCTCCGCCTTCCCCTTCACCGCAGGAAGGGGGAGAAGGTAAGACGAACTCCCCATCTTCGGCATCCAAGAAGGAAGAGCAGAGGGGCGCGTCTCCCGGTACAGGAGAAGGGTGATAAAATGCGATTCGGCGCGACCCGCAGTCAGATCTACGATGCGCAGAAGACAGCCCGGGCGAAGTGGAATGCCACCGGCGATGACTGGGACGATGCCGTCCGCAGGGAGCACGGCGAAAACATCGTCGATGAACTCGATAAGGCCGTGTCCGACACCCTCCGAGCCATCGACCAACTCGCGACTCTCTTCGTCCAAATTCGTCAGGAGTGCGAATACCAGCCGCACTGAGGCGTTTTGTAGGGTGGGTCGAGGTCGGCTTTGCGACCGAGCCCCACCAATTCCACTACGAAGAGGAAGATGGTGGGCTGAGGCGTTTTGTAGGAAGATTGGTGGGGCTTGGTCGCAAAGCCGACCTCGACCCACCCTACAAGCAAGCCCAACCCATTGCCGATACTCCGGGTTCGCCTGGCAGAGGGAAATGAAGCATGCCCGAAAACTTCTCCGACTCGCAGCGGGCCACGGGAGCCACGAACGCCCAAGTATCCTGGGATCGCGTTGATAGTCGCGAAAACTTCTTCGACCTGGAACGAGCCGCGGCAGCGAGGCTGATCGAGGCCGTTCAAGCCCGATCTGCTGCCGAGGCCGAGTTGGCTTCCGTTTTCCAGGTAGCGGCGGAAAAGGCCGAGCGGGAGGTCGCCCGAGCCCGCAAGTCGAACGCTGCAGCCAGACAAAGCGAACTCAACCGGATCGATGAGACTCACGCCAGCTCCGAATCTGAGATCGGGCGGAAGTACGATGCCGAGCAGTTCACGATCAGCCGCGCACGCGAGGAAACCCGCGTACGAAAGACCGAAAAATATACCACTGCCGAACAACGAGGTCGAACCGAATACAAGGACCGGATCTGGCACATCGACTCGATGTTGGAGGCCGGAGAAAAGGCCGCGAAGGAACAACTCGAATCCCTTCAGAGGAAAGCAGCGGGTGGGCTCGAACGGCTGCAACGGCTCTGGGACGACACCGAGCCCGTTCTCCAGAGAGGTCGTGTCCAGCGGTCGGAGATTGAATTCACAGGCGAAATGCCCCCACCCTCAGACGATGACCCAATCAGCCGGATGAACCGAGGAATCCAGGAGTCCCAGACTGCTCTCGCCGCCATCGTCCGACTGAGATCGCCGGGCCTCGGTCGTCTGCCGGCAATCGTTCTCTTTCTCCTGCTCGGGTTCAGTCTCGGCGCAGCGATCAGTTTTCCTTTTCTGCCACCGATGCCGGCCATCGGTCTGATGAGCGGAGTCGGACTGATTATCGGACTCGGCATCTGGATGGCCATGCGCTGGCTTGGTCGCCGCACGACGATTGATCTGGGCCGCAGGCTTGGACTTCTGCTGGCCGATGCCACACGCGCCTGTCACATGCTGAACAACTATGCGGCAAAAGAGTATGCCGAGGAACGAGCCCGCATCTCCGAACGACACTCTCGCAAGCGACGCGAAACCGATGACTATTACCTGCCCATGTTCGAGTCGCAAAAGAAGAATTTCGATGCCGATCTCCAGCGGGTCGAATCGGAACACGCTGCACAGTCTGAAAAACTGCGTCGGCAACGAATCGCTGAGATCCGCGCTGAAGGCGAAAGCTATCGCGACCAGCGGGCCAAGATCGAGGGTCGGCTGGATGATGAGTTGAAGGCCGCGGAAGACGTATTCCAACAGAAGATGGCCGCGGCAACGGCCACCCAGGACGCAGCTTGGGAGTGTATGGCCGGAACCTGGCGCGAAGCCACCCGGACGACGGGCAATATCTTCAGTCTGTTGCGTAACGAGGGAAGAACGCTCTTTCCGAACTGGCAGGAAGTGGAACGCGACGACCGACCCCTCTCCCGCCGGGTGCCGGAAGGTATCCGTTGTGGGGATATGGCAGTGGACATGAAGGCACTCGCTGGGGGAGTGCCTGCCGATCAACGCCTTGCTCCACCCGCAGACCTTGCCGGGTTGGTTCCCGTGTTTCTGCCGTTCCCTGATCGCTGCTCGGTGTTGATCCGTGCCCGAGATGAAGGGCGAGCCGCGGCCGTGGCATCGCTTCAAGCCATGATGCTCCGGTTTCTGACCGGCCTGCCGCCCGGGAAAGTCCGCTTCACCATCATCGATCCGGTGGGGCTTGGCGAAAACTTTGCCTCGTTCATGCACCTGGCCGACCACGATGAAAAGCTGGTCACAGCGCAGATATGGACCGAACCAATCCAGATCGAACAACGGCTCACTGACCTGACCGACCACATTGCCAGCGTGATCCAAAAATACCTGCGGAACCAGTACAAGACGATCGAAGATTACAACCGGGCAGCGGGTGAAGTGGCCGAGCCGTACCGCGTGCTGGTGATCGCCAACTTCCCAACGAACTTCACGCCCGACGCCGCGAAACGCCTCATCAGCGTTGCCAGCAGCGGTCCATCCTGCGGCGTTTGTACTCTCATCAGCGCGGATACCCGGCTTGTCATGCCGCGGGATTTCAACATCGCCGACCTGGAGGCTGTCAGTTACACGCTGGCCTGGAAGGACGGAGCTTTTACCCCGAAAGATCCGGCACTCGCTGCGTTTCCCCTCGTGCTCGACAAGCCGCCCGACACACCTTCCGTTTCCAAGATGGTGCAACGGATCGGCAAGGCCAGTCGGGATGCCGTGCGCGTGGAAGTGCCGTTCGATTACATCGCTCCTCAACCCGGCGATGTGTGGAAGGGAGATGCCAGTCGCGGTTTCGAGGTGCCAGTCGGCCGGGCCGGGGCAACCCGAAAGCAAGCGTTCACCCTGGGCCGTGGAACAGCCCAGCACGCACTCGTTGCCGGCAAGACCGGGTCCGGTAAATCGACCCTCCTGCACGCACTGATTACGAATCTGTCGCTGATCTATAGCCCCGAGGAAGCCGAACTTTATCTGATCGACTTCAAAGAAGGTGTCGAATTCCAGTGGTACGCAACGTATCGCTTGCCGCACGCTCGGGTCGTGGCTATCCAGAGCGAACGGGAATTCGGGCTGAGTGTCCTTCAGCGACTCGATGGCGTTCTCCGCGAACGCGGCGAAAAGTTCCGCGATGCGGGCGTGAACGATCTGGCCGGTTACCGTGCGGCTCGACCACAGGAGACCACGCCGCGAATTCTCCTAGTGGTGGATGAGTTCCAGGCATTCTTCACCGAGGACGACAAGCTCGCTCAGGAAGCCTCGCTGTTGCTCGACCGGCTGGTCCGGCAAGGTCGCGCGTTTGGAATGCACGTCCTGCTCGGTTCGCAAACGCTTGGTGGGGCATACTCGCTCGCCCGCAGCACGATAGACCAGATGGCAGTCCGGGTTGCCCTTCAGTGTTCGGATGCCGATGCCCAGTTGATTCTCAGCAAGGACAACTCCGCGGCCCGCCTGCTCTCCCGTCCCGGTGAGGCGATCTACAACGATCAGAACGGGTTGGTCGAGGGAAACGATCCGTTCCAGGTTGTGTGGCTCGCCGAGGAGAAACGCGAGCAACTTCTCAGTGAACTCCACGATCGGGCCGCCAACCGTTACCCACCGCCTCTGGTATTCTCGGGGAACACAGCGGCGGATCTCGACACGAATAAAGCCCTCAATCGATTGCTCGACACACCCACCGTGACCAAGTCTCCTGTTGCCTGGCTGGGCGATCCGGTTGCCATCAAAGATCCCACGGCCGCTGTGTTCCGTCAGGTGGGCGGGCAAAACCTGCTCCTGATCGGGCAGAACGAAGCAGCCGCCCGCGGGCTGTTCACTTCTTCCATGATCGGCCTCGTCCCCCAGTTGCCAGCCGAAATGAGTGGCCCGGCATTCACAATCCTCGATGGCACTCCGGACGATGTCGAGGACGCGGACTATCTGCCGAAACTGGCTGCGAAACTCCCGCACGCCGTTGCTCCGCCACGATCCGGATTGGCCGCGGCGATCCGCGATCTGGCGACAGAATTCGATCGCAGACAGAAGGGCGAATCGAGCGACCGATCGCCGCGGTTCCTGTTTGTGTTTGGAATCCAGCGGTTCCGCGAACTGCGGAAGGCGGAAGAGGAGTTTGGGTTCGGTCGGCGCGATGCGAACCGGGAGCCATCGCCCTCCGAACGGTTCGCTGCGATCCTTCGGGATGGGCCACCGGTGGGAATTCACATCATCGTGTGGTGCGATTCGCTGACGAACTTGAACCGGGCGTTCGAGCGCCCCCAACTCCGGGATTTCGCGTTGCGTGTGCTGTTCCAGATGAGTTCCACCGACTCCAGCACGCTGATGGATACGCCAGCCGCATCCAAGCTTGGACGAAACCGGGCACTCTATCTTCAGGAAGACCAGGAGCGACCGGAAAAATTCCGGCCTTATGGAGTGCCTACGCCGGAGTGGCTGAACCGAACCTGTGCGCGGCTACGCTCGCGGATCGGGTTGAACCCAGAACCCGCGGGGGTGTAGGGAGTAATGGGGGCCGGTCAGGTTTCAGCACAGAGGACGAACGGTTAGCTGTCCACGCTTACCAGTGCCCTTATTGTCTCGCGGGTGAAAAAACAGAGGGCGAATCGAGTTAGGCGCTGCGCTTGGAGTACCAGTGGAGCACCAGAAAATTCCAAGGAAGTTTTTACCTCAAAATAGGACGAAACTCCGCACGAAAGCCGGGATTGTCCTACTTTTCGCCTTACTTGACTCCTCATTTGTTTTTTGCCCAACCATCACGTTATAATTAAAGTTCAGTCTTTCGTGTCAAGGCTGAGTTGTTCGCCTTCCCCAAGGGATCAGCCGACCGTCCAGCCGGTAGTCAATTGTTCTTCGATGTCTCGGAGGATTGATATGGCTTCGTTTAGAAGTCGCCGCCGTAGTCCGTTCTCTCGCCTGGTTAGTCGGCGCAACGATTTGTTTTTCAATCTGGGCCTGAATGGGGGCGAACCGGAACCTGGCTGGAGGGTCTTGCAATATGCGCTAGATTTCGGCTTCCTGTCTGCTGGTGGTGGAAGGCAATTCACCGGCATCCTTAGACAGATACGAGCGGATGATCGCATTTGGGTAAAAATCCCAAGCAATGGTGGCAACATCCACGGTTATATCGGAGTATGTTATGCAACCGGCGTGGCACAGCGAGCGAGAGTTTTCAGACCCAGGAATGGCGAGCGGACCATCTACGAAATCCATCCTGGCTATGCCAACGACGACGAGTACCTTGAAGAGGAAGAACGATGCGAGTGGTACTTGCCGGTTGAGTTCGCTCAACTTGTTCCACTGGATCAACTCGTGTGGGAGCCAGGGATGTTCTTCTACAGAGGTGTTGCATGTCGCCCGAATTGCCGCAAATGGCGATACGATACGCTGCCAGTCCTGAGAACCAGATTTTCCAATTACAACCAGCGAGGCGGAGGCGACTTGGCTGTGTAATCTGTAGCGCCTGAAAGTCGTAGTAAATCCCCTTGAGGGTGGACCCTGGCGAGAACGACCACAATCATAGAGAAATCGGTGAATACCACCGAAGTTTTTTCTTTTGGGTTTCAACATAACGTGTGATCGACTTGACGACACAGTTGCCGTGGTTTGCAGCCTCTGTTCGGGATATACGGATGCTGCGGATCGAGGAGTTGAACGACCTCATGCCGGTGGTCCAGCGCGTTGCTGGCCTTCCTGGCACTCCCGAAGATGCTTGAATCGTTGTAACGCCACGGAGGGCGAAGAATGGCGAAGGCTGGACCAGTGCGGATTGCGGTGATCGGAGCCGGTCCGATTGGGTTGGAAGCGGCTCTCTATGCCAGGCTCAACGGCTTCCCAGTTGCCATTTACGACCGGGGTGGAATTGCCGAACACATTCGCCGCTGGGGACACACGCGGCTGTTCACACCATTCGGGTCAAATATCACCTCACCGGGTCTCAAGGCGATTCTCCACGATAAACCGAGCCGCACGCTTCCGGCCGAGTCCGACATCATCACCGGCCGCGAGTTCCGCGAGGCTTATCTCGTTCCACTTGGCGAATCCGAACAACTCCTGGAAAGTCTGCACCTCGAACACACTGTTCTCCACATTGGCCGCATCAATAGCGTCAAGAAGTCCGAACCGGACGACTCGCGGCGACCGTTCCGGTTGCTCGTTCGGGATGTGAAAGGCCAGGAACGGATCGATGTTGCCGACATCATCCTCGACTGTTCCGGCACATACGGAAAGCCAAAGTGGTTGGGCGAGGGAAACATTCCCGCGGTGGGTGAGAGTGCGGCCCGGACGCAGATTGCTGCTGGACTTGAAGATGTCCTCGGGGACCGGAAAGGGTACTACGCAGGCCGGAGCGTGGCATTGATCGGCGATGGTTACTCGGCTGCAATAACCATGTGCAGCCTTGCTACACTCGCGGAGGAACACCCGGCAACGTGGGTGTTCTGGATCACACGCGGCCCACGCGGGCAACCGCTTCCGCGATTTCCGAACGACCCATTCCGCGAGCGCGACCGTCTTGCCGCAAAAGCCAACTCATTGGCCACACGATGCGATGGAAACCTGGAGTTCCACTCGCAAACGGTCCTCGATGAGGTCATCGGTCACGGTGCGGACAAGGGGTTTCGGATTGCGGGTCGAAGCAATGGAAAGCCAGTATCGTGGGAAGTGGAACGAATCATTGGAAACGTCGGCTACCGGCCGGACCGGAGCATCTGCGCGGGGTTGCGCGTGGATGATCCCGCAGGCACGATTGAAACCCGCGAACCCGGCTACTTTATT
>DASZJS010000807.1:0-4897 GCA_035947935.1 Gemmata sp.
CGAACTGCTGCAAAGTAGTTCACCGCTCCCGCTGGGACCGTACATCGCGGCCTGCATTGCCGCAGGGGAGGTGTTTAAGGCATCCCGGATGCGGGCGGGAACTTACGCGGCTCCGGCATCTGCATTTTATTCCTGCTGGGAACACCTTGCGTCCGAAAGGCCACTTGGCGGCGGCCCTCAAGAAGTCGATCTCATACTCGACGCCGCGCTTGTTGGCGTGGGGGCGGTTGGGTCCGCAGGAATGCACTCCCTTTGGGCTTGTCCTGGGCTGGTTGGCTCGATGGCACTAATCGATAACGATCCCCTGGGAGTAGAGGCCACGAATCTCAATCGTTATTGCATTTTCGGAACGCGGGCAGTGGGTCATCAAAAGGCTTCATTTGCCGCTGAGACATTATCTGATGCCTCGATCCGGTGGTATCCTCACGATGGCGGAATCGAATCCTTTACTCTCAATTCGTCACGGGTACTCTCTGCCGTGGACCGCAACACGTCGCGCGTGGCCATCCAGAGCCAATACCCTGCCAGGATTTTTTCGAGCTCCACTTTGGACCTGAGAGCGGAGGTCCTACGCTGCGGCCCGCCGGGAATTGGGGCTTGCTTACGATGCTTTAACGAACCCGAAAGGATCGAGCCAGACGAGGAACTCCGGTCAAGACTCAGGGCTGCTGGCGATGACGAACTTCAAGGATTGGTTCAATCGGCCGGTCTTACGATGGCAGACGCCAGGGAATGGATTGCAACGGGCCGGTGTGGCGTAGCTGGCGAGCGACTGTTGCCGCTATTGCGGCAAAACGAAGGTGAGCCAGCCTTCGCAGTCGGATTTGTCTCCGTCATGGCGGGAGTGATGCTTGCCGCGGAACTGTTGAAGGATCACCTTGTTCATCCCGGCCCCCTCTCGCAATCCCTCCAGAGAGCGACATTCCAGTTTTTCTCTCCTCTCGCGCGGTCGAACCAGGCGGTTGCATTTCTTCGTGATCCCCGATGTTCGATGTGTGCCCCCGATTCGATTGCGTCCTGCATCTGGGGACAGCGATACCGCAGCATCGCTGGCTGAGTGCGCAGGCTATTGGAAAGCATCAATGCGGACGGAGGCTTTTACTCTCCGGGGTCGTCCTGATGCTTCTCTGGGTTATTGATGCGGGTTTCCAGATCGCCCAGTGTTGCGAGGATGTCATCAAAGCTGGACGGATTAGTGAGGTACATATCCCGCATCGATTGGTAATCGCGACTTAGTGCAGCAAGACGTTCCGGAGGCGGAACGAGGTGGAACGTCCCTGGTTTTGCCTCGTCGTAATTTGCCCACGAGCTGCCGAAGAATTGACTCTTCCATGCCACAACTCTATCCCGGAGGTCGTGTTGACCGATCGCTTTTCTTGCTGCCGAATGATTGGCCAGAGACGCCGTGTCGGCGTAATGGCGTGAGAATCTGTCCGGTGTCGGCTTTTCGGCGGGCCGATGGAATTCCGTGTGCAGGATCGTCGCTTTCTCCCAGAAGCTCCGTTCCACCTCCAATGCAACGACCTCGCATCGCCAATCGGGAAACGCAGCGGGTAAGACATCGGCCACCCATGCTCGCACCGGATGGCGGCCTACCGGTTGCTGATCGGTGAGAGAGCCGAATTCCAGCTTGACGGAGCGTTTGAGGTACTCGAAGCCGGATGGCTGCGACGATGGGTAATGAAACAACAGGATCGGCGAGTTTGTGGCGGAATCCGTCTGAAACTCGAACCACGCCCGTTCTCCCTTTCCCAGCACACCCGCTACCGCCGCTTCCATAACTGGACCAATCCGGTTTTGCACCGCGTCACCGCAGGCAGCCTCCGCCTTCTTCATCCACTTGTTCGCCTGGTTGCGGCTTGTGCCTGCGTTTGGGAGATTCAGGAACTCTGGCGACAGGGACAGGTCGATGTCTTCCGAAAACCGCTCGATGACGCCGAATACTTTCGATAGCGAGGTGCCACCTTTGAACACCAGGCTGGATGCAAACTCCGACTCAAACAGAACGCCCAGCAGCCAGCACACCCAGAAATCCTTTTCCAGGATGACCGGGGACACATTGCGACGGATTGCCGCTTGCTCGATATAGAGGCGGCGTTCCTCGGCGGGTAGTTCGAGGAAACCAAGCTTCATGCTGTCTTCTCCGCTAGCTCGCGGAAGATCGGGTGCATCCATGCCGGGGCGAGTGGCAGGTCTTTGATGAGTTCTCGCCGTTTGTCAGCCGGGAGGGTTCGCTTCAGGTGCTCCCGCCGCTCCGGGGTTATATGTTCTTCGCCGAGTTCGCGGAGGGCCTGGATCAGAAGGCCACTCAGCCTTCCCGCCGCCGCCATGTTCTTCGCGGTGGTTCGCCTAAGTTGAATCGTGATGGGTCCGATCTTGACGCTACGGGCCGGGCCGTCCGTCAGAAATACTGCTTTCGCTGGCACTTGCTCGGATAGCCCCAATGCATTAGCCGCATAGGCACCCGCTGGTTGCAAGCGAGTGCGATCGCGGCCTGCCAATGCCCTGGCTACCGCCTCGGCAGACGGTGACAACGGCCCTAGTACCGGGTGTTCCTTGGGGAAATCGTACACACCGCGAGCAAGGCGACGGATAGTTCCTTTCTTGGCAAGCCGGTGGAGGACGATATCGACCGCCTCACGGCTGCCAATCTCCAGGAAATCCGCCGGGACAAACACGGAGCCACGCCCGCGACCATGAATGGTTGCAAGTATCCTTGAATCAATGGTTTGTGGCGTTTTTTTCCGGGTAATCATGTAAGGAATATTAGCCTGTTTTCCTTACAAGATCAAGGAGTATTTGTGCTGGAACCCGGGAGTAGCGGGGAATGGAGGGCTTCCGGTTCAAACTGGTTATCCAAAACTGCGGGAAGTGAAGTGTGGAGTTCATCCGCGAATTCCGCATCGGATTTTACGGTGGCGTTTGTCCGTCGACATTGCGTTGCCGCTCCTGAATAATGCGTTCCTGGAATGTTATCGGTGGATTGCTGGATGAATTCTCCGACGATGCGGATTGCGGTGTTACTGTTCCCGGCGCGGCATCGGAATTAGAAGGAGAGATCGCTTCCGTCCGCCTGCGGATGCGGGCGGTGACTGGCTCCTCGGAGGAGGAGTGTTTTTGCCGTTCTCGCTGTGGCGTTCCCTCGATAGTGTTCGCTGACTTCAAGGCTTTGATCTTGTCGGCCAAACCAAAGGCATTTAGCCCCTCTTCATCGTCTGACCCCAAATTCCCACCCGAGAGAATCACCTTCAACTGGTCCCGAAGGGCGGTTAATTCCGACAGATAGGTCTCATGTGCGAAGGGTTTTCCCAGCCGTGCCTGGTAGTCAGTAAGCTGCGTCTCGGCGATTGTCAGGGCTTGCCGTACACGATCGCAATCGGCACCGTAGCTGCCCGCGAGGCGATCCAGGGCGTTGAGGACGGCACGCGGTCCCTGATGTTCCCTTGACAGCGTGGTTTGGCATGTCGTGCTGCCTTCGAGAAACACGTCGGGCAGGAATTGCGGGTTGAGCACCATGCCGAATCGCAAGCCCCGATAGGTGCCAAGCGAAAAGCGGGTCCGCTCCTTGATGTTCATGGGTAATGCGTCCATCTTTCGGCCGAGTATTTCAGCGATGGCGTCGCGGGGGTAGGTGCGACCGGAGATGGCGATGGGGTCGCGGGCATGTGTTTTCGCAGTTGCCTCGTCCGAGATCAAGTTCGTCAATCGCTTGGACATGCTGGCTATGCTCTCCGGCAAGTCCCGCACGTTGCGGCGGGCCACGTATTGTTCGTCGAGATGATTCTTCTTAAGCAGGGTGAGCCGTTGCAACTCCGCATCAGCTTCGGCGAGAGTCAATACAGCCGGGTTGCCGGAAGCAATCGCCTTGACCTCGGCGTAGCTCAGTTCCTGGCCACCAATGTCCTCGGCACGACGTAGCGCATTTTCATTCGTAATCACCTGGCCAATGAAGCGTGCCTTGGTCTCCAGAGCTTGCCACATATAAGCATCAAACGACTGTTCAGTCACATAACGATAGATCGAAACTTCCTCATTCTCGTTGCCCTGACGCAGGATGCGGCCCTCGCGTTGTTCGACCTCGGCCGGTTTCCACGGCGCATCGAGGTGATGCAACGCCACCAGGCGTTTCTGGACGTTGGTGCCGGTACCCATTTTCTGGGTACTGCCGATCAGTACGCGAACCGAGCCGTTCCTCACCTTCTCAAAGAGCGCCTGCTTCTTGACATCAGACTCGGCGTCGCCGATGGCGGCGATCTGCTCGCGGGGAATGCCCTGGGCGACAAGTTTTTGGATGATGTCGTCATAGGGTGAGTAACCCCAGGGCGTCGGGTTCACCCCCATGTCGGCAAATATCATTTGCGTACTGCGTTTCGTAGCGGTGCGGTTCCAGATGGCGACGACATTGCCCACCAGGCGGTTGACTTTCGATTCGGGGAAGTCGGGTGCTGTGGACGAGAGCATCCTGGCATCGGTCGCGAGCTTGCGGCCATCCGTGGTGATGTTGAGCGCGTTATCGACACGGGGGTCTACTTTCTGCGACATGAGCCGCTCGTAGCGTTCCACCAGTTCCTGCTGTAGGGCGTGCTGCTCGTCCGACATCGGACAGGCAACCACAATGGGCTTGCCTCCTTCCAGGCGGGGCCGGGGGAGGTTCAGCATCTCGGCAGTCTGCACATCGGAGAAAGAGCGGAACATCTGCTGAAGCTCGGGCAGGTTGGTGAAGCGGGCGAACCGGCTGCGGGGCCTGAGACCCGCCCCATCGGGCGTTTATGTGGCCACCCGCGTTATGTAGCTTCCGTGTTCTTTCTTCGCAGGTACAATGGGAGTGCTCATCCTGCACACCACATAATTCAGCAGCCAGAACGGATATGTCTGACAGCAGCGATGCCGGCCGCCA
>DASZJS010000808.1:0-4360 GCA_035947935.1 Gemmata sp.
ATTCGATCAGACCGGGATCGAGTCGCACCTTCTTCTTGCCCCGGATTGGGTCCAACCCGATTACCTTCTCGCCCGCAACGAAGATCGTGTTTCCATCCCCAGAAAGCGCGATTGCGTGGCACCAATCTGGTCCCGTTCTCGCATTCTGTTCGATTGATTTGAATAGCTCCACCAAGCGTCTCTCCGTGTCGCCGCCTAAACCTCCTCCCATTCCGCCTCCTGCACCACCTCTCCCTCCTCCTCCTGCACCTCCTTTACCCCCACCTTTACCACCTCCTCCTTGACCAAACCGAAATTGATTCTGCATTAACTCATTCCGCAGGGCATTGAGATTCCCAGGCTGGCTTATCTTCGGAGGTATGTTCGGCACGCTCCAGTCATCGATCGTTTTTCCCGTTGGCCCATCGTAGACAGATGCTTGCCAATCATCCCACTTCTCTTCCCAATTCAATGCGATAACTCGCTTGCCATCGTGGCTGAAGACGTTCGCTGGCTGCTTTCCCGGCAATGGCAGTCGCCAGCCGATCTGAGTCTTCTCCCGATCCCAACCGACGAGTTCTGTCGTCTTGCCATCTTCGCTGGAAGATACCCAGACGAGATGATCTCCCGATAGTCCCGACGGAATGAAACCGCGACCGCGGCTGAGTTCGGGCAACTCGAGGAGTTGCTTTCGTTCTCCGTTGATTGCCCAGACGAAGAGTTCTTCACCACCGGCCGTTGTGACTGTCTTGCCGTCAGAAGAAAACGCGACCCACCGAACTGACCCCGAGTGAGTCGCGGTAGGAATAACTGGCTTCCCGGTGAGCGAATCGCAGAGGGAGATCATGTGACTCCCCGCAAGATTAAACCGTTTGCCATCGGGAGATACTTTCAACGGCGACGTCCACACGCCACGCGGCACCAGCTTTTCCCATTCGCGTTTCAGCTCGACGATATTCCAGCGTGAGATACTGGAACGGGACACACCCAGGTCGGAGGTGGAAGACGACACGAGGATGGCATCCGAGCCAACGAATTGAAAGGCGTGGATCGATCGGCCGATCGGCAATTTCCCGATTGGCTTCCCAGTCGTTGCATCGCGCACCACCAGGAAGTTTTCACTTTTGTGGTTTCTGAATCTCGGTTGATCGGGATCCTTTACTTCCGCATATCCACCGGTGATCGCGCGTTTTCCATCCGATGAAATCGCCAGGCTGTGGATGAATAACTCAGTATCGGCAAACGCTGGCAGTGGTTTGCCGCTGACGAGTTCGTATCGCACCAGTGGTTTGTTGTCCTCGCGGACAAACAGAGTCTTCGAGTCCGGAGTAATGTAAACTCCAGCCTGGGGAAGAGTTTCAATCCCTTTTGAATGGAGCATTTTCCCCGAGTTGATATCGAACACGAGAACGGCATTCTCTCGGGCTGAGACCACTGACAGGTAATTTCCATCGGGGGAAACAGCAGCCGTCGGGAATGCTCCACCATAACCGGTTTCTCCAAACTCATACTCACGCCACGATCTCTCTTGGCTGCCCGGGAACTCAAAGTGCGAAATCTCCTTACCGTCTGCCACTGATGCCACGATTACCTTTACGGAGCTATCCTCGTTCTTTCGGGGGTTCCCTAACTCAGACGCGATCGTGATGATGCGGTTTCCAACGACGCAAGTCGAAACGCTCGAATTTGGAGACACGCCTGGGTCGATTGGTTTGGTGGTGAGCAGACGCCCTGTATCGGCATCCCAAATGTAGAGCCGACCATTCTGCGGTGCCGGCAACTTTTTTTCATCCGAATCGGGATCCCAACCCCATCGGTAGGCTCGATCGTGCTGCACTGCGAACAACTTCTTTCCATCCGAAGAAAATGTCAGGCCGGAGGTCGTGATTCCGCGATAGCAGAGTGAGCCAAGACGAGCCGTTGCGCCCTTCGGGAGCGGATTGCCCTCGCGATCTTTGGTTGGGTCGTTTGGCACCACGGGCACAGGCGCGGCTGGGAGAGTCTCCACGATTGCTAAGAACAGAGCAATTCCGCTAAGCAAACGGATCATCTCACACCTCGCTCGATGGGATGAGCACTAATTGTCCGCATCCACATTACCGGATTTGGGAGCGTGTTGCGATTAGTCTAAAGTGAGAGATGAAAATGGCGGTGAGAATCCCCGCCGTTTGTGAAAGAACGATGATATGCGAATAACTTCAGGCGTTCTTTGCGGCGACCTTCTTCAACCCGGTGGCTCGGTCGCGAGCCTTGGCCTTGTTCGCCCGCTCCACGGCGTTACCACTCGGCAGAGCTTCGGCCTCTGTCCGTGCCTGTTCCGCTGCGGCTGCGGTCACATCGGTCGCTTTCATGGCCTTTGCAGTCAAGATTGTGACCACGTTCGAGCGTACTTGCACGAAGCCGGCCTCGACAAAAAGCCGCTCTACCGCATCTCCGGTCTTGAGTCGCAGTTCGCCAGCCCCAAGCCGACCAATCAGTGGTGCCCGCCCTGGCAGCACACCGAGTTCGCCATCGAAGAGCGGAACGATGACCATTTGCGCGGTCTTATCCAGCCAGGCCTTCTCGGGCGTGACGACAACGCAACGCACGGAGCCTTTCAGCTCATCCTGCATCTCGGTAACAATGCTTGGCATCAGGGTGTGCTCAACTGCCGATTGCAAGGTCGGCTCCGGAATTGGAATCGTTGGGTCGGGCATGGGTTTTGTGGATTGTTGGTTGTTGATTGGGAATTGTTGGTTGGGAATTGCTGGTTTGCTTGGGGACTGTTGGTGGTTAAGGTGGTAAGAACAGCAAACTTAACGATGTCTTCCCAACTCACAATCAACAATTTCCTATCCCCAATCAACAACTCCCAACTAACAATCTCGAACTCACAATTCATCACTTCTTCGCGGCCTTCTTCGCCGCGGCCTCGGCGGCTTCGGCTGCCTCATCGACCTTCCCAACGTACATGAACGAGCTTTCCGGTAAGTGGTCCCACTTCCCATCGCACAACTCTTCAAAGCTGCGGATCGTATCTTCGAGCGTCGTGAAGTTCCCGTCCTTACCCGTGAACGGCTCGGCCACGTAGAACGGTTGCGAGAGGAACCGTTCGATTCGCCGGGCGCGAGACACGACCTTCTTGTCGTCCTCGGCCAGTTCATCCACACCAAGGATGGCGATGATGTCCTGGAGGTCGCGATAGCGCTGGAGAATCCGCTTCACACGGTCGGCTACCAAAAAGTGCCGATCCCCAACGAACTGCGGATCCAAGAGTCGGCTGTTTGAAGCCAGTGGGTCGATGGCCGGGTAAATACCCTTCTCGGAAATGCTCCGCTCCAGGTAGATGAACGCATCGAGGTGCTGGAACGTGTTCGCGGGAGCCGGGTCGGTTGGATCGTCAGCCGGAACGTACACTGCTTGCACGGATGTGATCGCACCCTTGCTGGTCGATGTGATTCGTTCCTGCAACTCACCCATCTCGGTTGCCAGAGTGGGCTGATAACCCACCGCGCTCGGCATCCGACCGAGGAGAGCCGAAACCTCCGAACCGGCCTGAGAGAACCGGAAAATGTTGTCCACGAAGAGAAGTGTTTCCGTTCCTGTGCTGTCGCGGAACCATTCGGCCATCGTCAGCGCGGAGAGGGCCACCCGAAGGCGGGCACCGGGCGGTTCGTTCATCTGCCCGAACACCATCGCAGTGCTTTCCAACACGCTCTTGGCATCGGCGGCGGCCCCGGTCTTGGTTTCCTGCATTTCCAGCCAGAGGTCATTCCCTTCGCGAGTTCGCTCTCCGACCCCCGCGAAGACCGAGTAGCCCTTATAGACCTTGGCAATACGGGTAATCAGTTCTGTCAGGATCACAGTCTTGCCAAGACCGGCACCGCCGAACAGACCGGCCTTGCCACCGCGCACGAGCGGCGTAAGAAGGTCGATCACCTTGATGCCGGTTACCAGCACTTCGGCCTTCGATGACAGTTCGGAGAACTTGGGAGGCTCGCGGTGGATGCTGCGAATCTCCTGGGCCTTGACTGGCCCACGAGCATCAATCGGCTCACCGAGCACGTTGAACACCCGGCCGAGTGTTTCGAGACCCACGGGAACGGATACTGGCGATCCGGTATCAACCGCAGCCATCCCGCGGACAAGACCATCGGTGCTGCCCAGAGCAACGCATCGGACGCGGCTTCCACCAAGGTGTTGCTGGATCTCGCCGGTCAGGTTGATCTCAAGACCGCTTGGAGCCTTCCCAGTGATCTTGAGCGCGTTATAGATTTCCGGCAGGTGCCCCTCCTCGAACTCCACATCGAACGTGGAGCCGATGATCTGAACAATCGTGCCGGTCTTGTGCGTCTTGGAAACCATTATTTGCTCCGTCAGGTTGATTTCTTTTCGGCCGGCC
>DASZJS010000809.1:0-3075 GCA_035947935.1 Gemmata sp.
TGACTGATGTGAGATACGCTCCCGCCGCGTTAGAGGGGGGCATGATGGTGGATTACACGCTGCATCCGGTGCAGGAGCAGATCGACGTGCCGGCTGGATCGTACTGGGTCCCGATGCATCAGCAGCGCGCGCGTCTGATCATGGCCTTGCTCCATCCCGCAGCTCCCGACGCCCTGATTCGTTGGGGGTTTGCCGGCTCCATCTTTCAGACAATGGGCCGGATCGGCGCAGGAGAGTATTTGACCGTGCCGATCGCCAACAAGGTTGCCGAAGAGCGGCCCGAACTCATGCAGCAGTTTCAGGCCAAACTGAAGGACGACGCAACCTTCGCCGCCGACCCGCAGGCCCGACTATCCTGGTGGATTTCCCGTTCAAACTACCAACCTTCTGCCGCAAACAGGTACCCGGTGCTTGAGGTGTGGGAGAAGAATTGGTAGTGGCTTAGAAAGCTCTACACAAGACTGCCTTCCACGCTCCGCTTGAATAAAGTTATAGCTCGAAGCGAAAGGTGATTGGGGAGTTTTGGGGATCTCAACTCCCGTCCGGGTTTGGTTGTCGGGTTTGGGGGAAACACGGGGACTATGCCGCATAGGGTGTTGCGAACGTTGTTATCACTGCCTTCAACACTATTTTGTTCGACATAATCAGACTGAGTCTTCAGGTGCAAGTGGGGTACTGATTCCGTGCAAGTGAGACAAGGTTTCCAGGGGATTTGGGGCAAGCGTCAAACGAATCGTCCCCACATGCCGAAATGAATACTTGACGCTGATCAGCCTGTTAACCAACTAGTGACTTCCGGATTGGCGGTAAACCGCCCCGAACAAGCCGTTCGAATTGGACGCGCCGGTTCTTGCTCAGATAAAAAGCCGCAATCGACCACGCCTATGCAGAACAAGAGCTCGGGCGTTCTCTAGCTACCTACATTCCGCGCGATTATCTTGCGAGGCGATGATCTGCCACGTACCCCCGCGCTTCAGCCACGTGTCGGTCCAAACCTGGCAAACCTTTGCGTTCGGCTCGGACTTGTCTTTGCCGACATAATGTTCGCTGCCGTAGACAACGGAAATACTGTCTCCGAAGAAACGCACCTTAGCCTCACCAAGTTCGCAATCATGGGCGATGTGTGCGCCTTTCTCGTCCTTTAGTTCATCAGCCTTCGTGAAGCGCGCACCCTTCGTTGACGTGCCTTGGAAGTCGTCGGCAAGCAGACCGGCGACGACACCGTTGTCGACACATACACCCTCAGCCCACTTGCGTTCCATCTCGATGATGTATTTCGCAGTCTTATCATCCGCAGAAGCCCAGTGACTCTGCTGTGTGTACGCCGGAACGAGCAACAACGTTGTCGTGATTACCACCGCGAGGATTCGTAAGTGCATTTCTGGCATTGCGGAATCCTACACTACGCTCCGATGGTGGCGCAGTAGAACGGCGCACTCGGCTGGTTTGGGCCGTATGGACCACTCTTCCCTTTACCATCCGTTCGCCTACCCCACGCTGGCGTCGGCACCGGCGGAACGCCCAGCCGTGGGTTGGGTCAGAGGCGGGGGTCATTCGCCCAGAATAAGCACTTCGAGGCCCGCGACTGATCATCTAAACAGTGACAAATCGATTGAATCGCCCATTGCTTTATACCCGGACGCATTCGGATGAAGATGGTCGCCGGAATCGAATTCGGCTCTAATGCGAGTGGGGTGAGTTGGATCCGCCACAGCAGCCTCGAAGTCGATCACGCCATCGAAGTCCTTGGAACTCCTTATCCATGCATTGACTTGTTGGCGCAGCTTCTCTTTGTCATCGGCAAAATAGAAGGCCCCTTCAAACGGAAGGAGAGTTCCAATAAAGATCTTCACGCCCCGTGTGTGCGCCCTCATCGCAAGCTGTTTGTATCCTGCGATCAGATCGTCAAAAGGAAGCAAGGGGGTCGTACTGAAAGGAGTTTTCCCTGAAAATCCGATGTCGTTGATCCCTTCCAGCAGGACGACGTAACTCAGGCCGGGAACGGAAAACACGTCACGGTCGGCTCTGAATAATGCTGCCGGTCCCAACATGCTTCCAAGGATTCGATTGCCGCTAATTCCTGCACTGATCGCTGTGATGCCACTTGATTTCTTATCTGCATTCATCCGTGCGGCAAGCGTTGCAACCCAGCCGTGCCGCTCTGTAGGCACGCCCCGAACAGGATCACTCAGAGAGTCCCCCAGAGCCACGACAACATGAATCGACTTTTCCGGCATTACAAGGACCGAGGTCATGATTGGCCGACTAGTTACTGTGCGTGCGTCCACCAAGCTCTCGCTGAGAACCTTGTCTCCGTCTGAAAGCTCCATAGAAGCTCCGCCCATGGGGAGAAGTTCAAGCGGATCGGTCACAAATATGCTGCCAATTAAATCGCTAACACTTGGAACTCGGAACTGTACAGGGTCGCTTAGGATGGGTGCACCTGGTGGAATTTCTACACTTTCCTTACCGTTGAAAGTCAATCGATGCATCGTCCCTGGGGCCGCATTCATCCCGTCTGTGGCCAGCGCAACACTCGCCCCGGCGATCTTGAGCGGCTTTTGGCCGAGTTCGTTCGACAGTCGGACGACAATCTGCGAGCCACCGATCCCTATCCCGAATCTGTAACGGAGCGTGCCCGTAACGGGCGGGTTTGAAGGCGTGGGTATCCCAGCGGGAGTGGGAAAAGTATAGGTCGCGGGGCTTTCCTCAAAAGTTGCAACCCACGCTGGCGAGGGATGCTGCGCAAAAACGGGCCGACCGACAACACAAATCAGAACCAAACAGCCTGGGAAACGTAACTTCATGTGCTCAATGCCCCAATTGGAATGCGGTCACGACAGGATAGCGTAATGAGGTGAGGTTAGTCCCACACCCGCTTCATGTCTATCCGTGGCTCGGGACTCTTGACCGTCTTGACTCATGAAAACATCCACCTGGAAGATCGAATCCGTTTCGTTGTGGCTGTATCGTGGGCGATGCCTACATGACACCAAGGTCATGTACGAGTCATCCTCTCAGAACTGGCTCAAAGCTCCAGTCGGCGAATTCTCTGGCTGAATCACGGATCGCGGA
>DASZJS010000810.1:0-4489 GCA_035947935.1 Gemmata sp.
TGCCCACGCGTGCACGCGTGGGCAGACTGTCGGCAGTCCGGGTGCGTTGAGTTCAGGGTGCCAGGAGTGTCTGTCACAGATTCAATCGCGATCGCTGGCAGGCTTTGTCATGCTTTGTCAGGTTTTTTCGGCCTTTTGGAACTCGACCATCGGCAGAAATAATCACTTCAATCATAAACAAACTCGTGATTTGGCCGGGAGCAACTACATCTCCGACTCATGAAGCGGGATAGTCGTTATTGGAAAATGTGACTGGGGCGTTGAATGGCGGGGAGGGAGAATCCCGGAGATCATTTCTACGGGGTTTCGAGATCGCCTTGTCTATTACAATCCTGAGCGGGTGCTCAAGCAGATGACTGACCTTCCACGGTCAACCGTCCAACGACATACTGAACAAGCCCGTTGCGGAGATCCGTTGCAACGGGGAAGAGAATGAGAGGTGTGCCGTGTCTGCCGCTGCAATGCCAATGCGAAAATCAATCGTCCACTACCCCGATTCGGATGGTCTGCCCATGTCGGATAACACACTTCAATTCACCTGGATCGGCATCTTGAAATGGGGTGTAGAGGCGTATTATCTGAACGATCCGAACGTCTTCATTGCCGGCGACCATCTGATTTATCCGGTTGAAGGCGATGCCAAGACGAGACAAGCTCCGGATGTGTACGTGGCCTTCAGCCGTCCGAAAAAAGACCGTGGTAGCTACAAGGTTTGGGAAGAAGGTGGCATCTTTCCGCAGGTGGTATTCGAGGTCTGGTCGCCCAACAACCGCTTCGAGCAGATGCAGGAGAAGTTTGCCTTCTACGAAAAGTTCGGCGCAGAGGAGTATTACATCATCTATCCTGAATTTCCGGCCCATGTGGAAGGTTGGAAGCGCGATGGTGGAAAGCTCGTGAGTATCCCGGAAATAAATGGCTGGATCAGTCCGCGACTTGGGCTTCGGTTTTCGTTGATGCAAGGCAATTTGTCGGTCTTTGGGCCAGATGATCGAGAAGTGCGAACCCCGGCCGAGATTGCAGCAGACCGTGACGCCGAATACAAACGCGCCGAACAGGAACGACAACGCGCAGAACAGGAAGCAGCCCGAGCGAAAACGGCAGAACAGCGGGCGGCTCAACTGGAAGCTCGACTCCGAAGCCTTGGAGTTGACCCAGATACGGTGTGATAGGTTCTCTAACCTCGTTCAGTGGTGTCCGTGGTGAATGATGCGGAACTGTGGGGTGAAGGCGGTTACGGTTTGCTCGGGGGTGTGATTGAAGACAACGCGCCCGTTGGTTTCCCAGGTGCCGCGAGAGAACGCGAACACCGCGGTTGCCGGTCGAGGTTCGCGGGCGGCCGGCACATCCTCCATGTCCGATCCCTCAATGGGCTCAAACTGAATCACGACGGGCACCAGGGCCACAATTCCCCCGGTTAACGTATCCCGGACCAGCAAGGCATCGCCGCTAATCTGGCAGGAGAGCCACTTCAAACCGCGGGGTAACCCGGTCGCCGCGGCGTTCTTTAGTAGCTGTTCCTCGAATCGCTCGTGCTGAAGGCGAAACAGTTCGCGGGCACGTTCGGCCTGAACGGCTTTACCCAGATGCCACAACCACCGCCCCAGGACGATGGCCGCCACCGCCAAACCACCACCAATCCACCACAGGTGTTGGTTCATCGGTTACCCGCTCCAAACACCCCAATGCCTGCTGACTGCAAGAGGCGAATGCTCTCGACCGCTCGATCCATTTGGCCGCTGTTGACACTGCCTGGAAACCGCGTGTCTACGATCTGCTCCGCTGACCGCCCGGTCTTCACATCGCTTTCGACCTGGTTGTAGTGTTCGCGAATCCCCGCACCTATTCCCATCCCCGTGAGCATATTTGGACCAAATGCCATCGCTGCGGCAACGCATAACACGATCGGGATCCATTTTCGTCCCGCCTTCACCCACACAAGGTATGCAGTTCCGAGAAGAGGCCACGCCAGGAGTGCGTAACGCGACCACAGCCCCATATCCGAGCCCATCGAACCCCGTCCGAGGCCAATTGCCAGCGCCAGCCCAGACACGCCGGCCGCGATAGCGATCAGTCCGGCCGATGCGGGTTGGTTGGCGGGGTTTCGTCCCTGCCGGATGAGCAATGCCACAGTGGCAACGCCAATCGCCAGTTCCGCGACAGCCACCAGCCACCAGATGCCGGAGACACCGATCCCGAGAGCCATCGCGAGGAATTCTCCCGTCACCATTGCGACGGCAACCGGGTCATGACTGAGTGGTGGGTGGTGTGGCGGTCTCTGGTAGCCGTTGAAATACACTGCCATGTACACCACCGGTAACGCCGCGAGCGCGAGAAGCATCAGCGCCCGAATCTTTGTTCCCGCGCGCCAGACAAGAATGGCCAGGTAAACGAGCCACGTTGCGACAGGAGGAACAACCGCCAATCCAAAACCACCCGTCAGCGCGATCAGCAGGAGCAATACCCCGGCAAGAACTCCAGAACGGAAAGCAGTTTCGCGCTGGGTCTGGAGTGCCACGACAGCGAGTCCGCTGACGAGACAGCAGAACAGCGCGAAACAAAGCTGATAGCCCATCACGAAGTTTTCCCAGTGCCCCACATGGAGAAGTGTCACGGGAAAGAAGATATCGACCCAGTCGGCTCGGCCCCGGAGATGTGCCGCGAGCCGCATCAGCCCAAGGGCCAGTGCGGAGAGCATCGCCACCTGAAGGAACATGCCGGTTCGGAAGTCGTGTGTGATCTGAAACAGCGTGTAGTAGATCAAGCGCGAGAGCGGCAGTCGGTGTTCGTTGTGCTGTGCCCAGAGCCATGATGGCACGTGTTCTTTACCAAGGAGGGCTGGAACGAATTCCCACTCGTCGGCATAAGGCGCATTGGAGCCAAATACCAGGACAAAGCCCAGCGCGGCAAGGGTCATCGCGGCCCACACAAGCGCGAGCGGCAAGAACACCCGACTTGTCGGCGGGGGGGATGGGCAGTAAGTTTGACTCATCGTTCTTGTAACCGGAGCGGTCAGGTATCAGGAGAGATTGTATGGTCGAGCGACGTATCGAACTGGATCGGCGCTACACGCGCAAGAAGAAAATGAAGAAGCTCAAGACTAAGTTGGAGACGGCAACCGGGGAAGCTCGGGACAAACTGCTCTATAAAATCAAGCGGTTGAGCCCGTTCTGGACTGAACCACCCAAGGAAAAGTAACTCTTGGTCCTCGGTCAATGGGTCCATAGTCCTTCGTAAAAACCAATGAGTGTAAGGCTCCAGTTTTTCACCGAAGGACCATGGACTACCAATATTCCGGCGTTCTGCCATTCGTTCAGTAGAGGCCGTGCGGCGATTCGAGTCTGTCGCTCGTGCCACCCAGCACCAAGAAGCTAACCGCCGCCGTCACCAGTAGGCACAGATTCAGCAAGTCCTGGTTCGGAGAGCGACTCAAACTCCACCACGAACCGCCAGTTACTGACTATCCGCGACGATTCGATCCATTGTACGCCGACTCTATCGAACAGCCTGCCCGGTTCCTCCTCGGCATTGACCATCAGTTCAGTACCGTCCTCCAATGTGATAGTGTAGTCCAGCCCGCGAGTGTCCAGCTTGCGAATCTTACCCAATTCCGGGTGCCAGATTGCAACGATCATCCCACGGGCAACGATTGCATCTTTGGGCTGCCAGAGCGTGTTGTACAACGCCAGCGGCTCTGGCCCCCGGAGGTGATCCGGAACGACACGCCAGAATGCGAACTCGCCGGACAGCCCGACCTCCAAGGGTGGGTCGAGTTCGTACCAACCGGGCACCCACGCGACCCGTTCCATGTATCTCTCCGCTGCTTAATACACTGGCTCGCCCAACCCGGAACTTCAAACAGGTGCGGCCGCTATGCCAAGTGTTCCTGCTTGGATATGCAACCGTTCCCCGGTTCTCTTTCGGGACTTGTCGTCAGGAACATGGGAGAATTGACTGTGGAAGGCTTACCGATCAATCGATCAGAACGGTGCGGACCCATTTCAAGAAAACCTCGACCTGCGAAACGGTCGGGTCGAGATACTTGGCAGTGATAGCCTGGCCGAGTGGCTTGCCGGGCTCCTTTTGCACAGCAAGCCAAGCGTGAATTCTAGCCTTCGGGATACGGACGTTAGGGCACCGGTTGCAGTGATCGGGAATCGAATCAATGAATGTGTTGACGTGCATAAGTAAGGGGTCAGTTGGGGGTGTGAGGAAGGCGAGAAAGCTCTCAAGAATGCCAGGCTCCTTATTGTCAGGCATGATCCAGACACCAACTTTCGGACCATCGGGAATCTGCATAACGAATCCCTGCGGTGTTGGGGAAGTCGGCACATTGGCACAACCGCTTTGCTCAAGAATAGACTTGATCGTAGCCCATCGGCTCAGGACATGTTCATCAGCATCAACGACAATACCGATCCTCTCAAGGTCCGACTGCTTGAGTCGGGTCGGAACCGTTTTGAACAGTTCATCAACGCCACCTTGGTCGTCC
>DASZJS010000811.1:0-3201 GCA_035947935.1 Gemmata sp.
ACCATCAATTTCGAGTGAGCAATCTGCCCTGGGCTGCCGCAGTGTTCACCCCAGTCTCGTTGGTCAACTTGCGAAGGGCTTGAACATTGCTCAGAGTTTCCTCGACCTTCTTACTTAACGACATTGTGTTCCTTTATTAAATCGTAATTCCGCGATGCTGGCAGGGGCTTCTGGGTTCGGCGTCCACTCCACTATGAAGCGCGGGTCGTATATCATGCTGCAGTCCCCGCACGACCATTTACACCGGCTGTGCGATTGAATGCTCCCCCTGCAAGCGGGTCAGGTCCCCACCCATTTGAATGGCACCCCTACTCCCCCTCCGCTGCAACCGTCAGACGTATAGCGACAGCCGATGTTGTTCGCAACACGCTTCCATAGTTCGCCGTGGCCGTGATGCAGCCTTTCATCCTTGTCTTTGTACGTCAGAGCATGTGCTATCTCATGCAGAACGGTGTCCTGTACGTCCTCTTCCGTGTTAAGTTCAACGAACAACTTTGATAGCTTGATGACATGCAGGTCAAAGCAGCATATGCCTCGGTACTTCTTCGACCTATTGAACTCGAATCGCCACCGTCGTCTGGTCAGCCCATGCTCTTTCATCAGAGTGCGTGCCAATTGTTCTGCTTTGCCTAAATCCATTGTGTGTTCCTTCCTTGGAACGTAACTGTGTGGTGCCTCGAAAACGCACGGGCGATGTTTTGCGATTTGTGCCGCCGTACGAGGTTTTTCTGTCTCATGTCTTTGCTTTCGGTTTCGCCTCCAAGAAGTTGAGGCCCAGACTTTTGGGGTCTGGGCCTTCAGTGAGCCTTTCAAGATGTACTTCGGACGTGGGCACTTGCCGATCAGAAGTCGGCTATCATAATTTTTGGCAACGCAATGCTGATTCCCGATTGCCTCACAAACGCGATGAAGGAAGGGGAATACGGTTTGGCACCGCGCTTTATCTCCCACCAAGTCGTGCCTTCGGTTCCCAAGGCGATGCAGACGTAATCCTTTGTATTCTTGCACCCTTCCTTATGAAGTTTAGCCTTAAGCATTGACGTGTACCGACTCAGGTCATGCAGGTCTTTATCAAACCCGAGGTTGAGGCTTTCGAGAGCGGACTCGTCGAGAATCAGGATTGGCCTCCGCCCTACCGTCGCTCCTCGGCATATGCTTCGCGGTCGTCGTCTCAGGAGGGCTGACGGACGTGTCGCCCAATGGCAGAATCATTTGGGGAGGGGCGATGATCGGCTCGATCCGTTTCATGAAGGCCCGCACGAATTCGCTCAGGACTTTGGATCGATTGTCGGCTCGGGACGCCATGCAAAGCTCGACGCGAAGCTCCTTATCGACGAGCGGACGTACGGTTACGCCAGGCCTCTGGGTTCGCAGCGCGCTGGCCATGGTCAGAAATGCGATGCCGACATTTTCCGCAACCAGTTGAAAGGCTTCCTCGGCCGACAGCACATTCTGATTGTTCTTATGCGTGACACCTTCCTCTTTCGCGCGCCGCAGAATCATGTCGTGCAGTATGGAATGTACCTTACGATCAAGAACAATCCATGTGCAGTCGCGCAACTCTTCTAGTGTAAGGGTCTGTCTGGACACCAGGGATGATCCTCGGGAATGGCAATGTAGAAGGGGGCCTCGGAAATCTTTGCCATCGTCAGCTTGCGGTTCGCAGCTGGATTTGCAATCAGGGCGAGGTCGAGACTCGATGCCAGCAGACCATGGACGAGCTCTGGGGCAAAATCGCTTTGCATGTGGATGGCCAGGCCGGGATGGAGAGGAAGGCGAATGGAAAGCAGTGCAGAGACCAACCCCTGATCCACGAACGGGGAGTGTCCGATCGTCAGGTGAGACTCAACTCCTTCACTGGCCTCCTTAGCGAACTGAATTGCCCTTTCATGGTGGAGGTGTGAGAGCTTGCCTTCCTCGACGAACGCGCGACCCGCATCTGTGATAGCGACACCCGCGTGATTGCGCGTGAACAGCTTTAAACCACATCGACTCTCCAGCTCATTCAAGCGCCGGCTCAAACCTGACTGGGACAACTTGAGCCGCTTTGCCGCCCTGGTGAAACTGAGTTCCTCGGCAAGAATTGCCACAGCGAGCAGGTGGCGGGTTTCAAGGAGTGATTGCATAGCCAGGCCCATCGAGCGAATAGGCACCCTCCTTGAAAATCATCGGCAGGAGCGCTGCGAGCGGTTAGGCCCTTGATGGTACCGAGCCTCCAAATTTTCCCAAAAAAGGCCGTTCTGCAAGATAAGAAAAACTTAAACGGCCGCCGCAGCAAGACTTAAAGGCGTACAAATAGCCATCAATATTATGAATTGCCGTCTCGGCTCTAATCGGTGTCGTTCAGAACCTCTCCAGGCTTAGCTCTTCAGACCGCTACTTCGACAGGGTAGAGGCGGGAGGGCTTTGGAGGCTCGTTGCCGAAAGATTGGCCGGGAATGCACCACTCAGTTGAATGGAGTTTGGACGGCTCGCCTGCGGCTGGCCCGGAGCCGCATTCTTTAGTTTGTGCCGTCACTGCACCACGAGCGTGAGCATAGTCGTGTGGGTTAGTGTGCCCGAGGTACCGGTGACAGTGACGGTGTAGGACCCGGCAGGTGTTCCCGTGGGAGTTGGAGAGCCACCGCCTCCTCCTGATCCGCCTCCCCCTGATCCGCCTCCTCCGCATGCGGCCAATCCGACCCCAATCGATACCAGGAGCAGCAGTGAGAGCACAGGTGCTCCGATTAGGCGCTTGTGGCGCTGCACCGATGCAACCAGCATTGCGAACAAAAATACCGCGATGACGGGGCCGCGCCAAATGGGCCAATCGGAAGCCGAGCGATCGGTCATCGTCCCCACGACTGCCGTACCTCGCGCTGTTGTGGTCACCGACAGGTTGCCGACCCCGAATCCGCTCGCCAGCGGGTATGAAGCCGGATTCACGGAGCAGGTCGTCGCTTGGGCCGGGACCGTACAGGAGACAGTCACGGTCGCTAAGAATCCGAAGAACGGGGTTACTCCAATGTCATTTATGTACGATGCGGTGTTTCCCGCCGTCACCGTTTGTGAAGTAATTCCCCGGTTCGCGATACTGAAGTCCATAACTAGGTTCAAGGGCACAGACGCAGAGGTCGAAGGCGTGTAGTTCGCATCTCCAGGATAGCTTGCTGTGACGTTGTACTGTCCTGCCGCCAACTGACTGGCATCGAGAGTTGCTGT